>JAISQV010000246.1 GCA_031273985.1 Spirochaetaceae bacterium
CCGTTGGCCTCCTTGAGGCGGCGGAACACGGCGTACTCGATGACCCAGGGATTCTCCCCTATCCAGGCGGCCAGGGAACCGCCCCGTTCCGCCCGTTTCGCTATGGCCTGCCGGTGCGCCGCGTAGATCTCCCGGAGCAGGGCTATCTTGGCCCTAAGCAGCTCCTCGAAGGGGAAGCGCGCCGCCCTGTCGTAGCGCTCCGCCAGGGCCTTTATTTTCCCGGCCCAGGGGCCGCCGGCCCCCCCGGCTTCGGGGATATCCGCCAGCCGCAGGTACAGGGGGTGCAGGGCAAAGGCGGTCAGCGCAAAGTAGGGCGAACTCTGGTAGCCCGTATCGTTCACCGGGAGGAGCTGTATCAGCCCCACCCCCATGGCGGCGCAAAGATCGGCGAATTCCACAAGATCGGGAAACTCCCCTACCCCGCCGCTTTTCGCCCCCCGCAGGGCGCCCAGGGGAACCACCGCACCGATAAGACGTTTTTTGTAACTGCTGTCAGCCATAGTATCCTCCTGCCCTATTCTACGGAACGGTTCCCCGCGGGGCTTGCTTATTGTCTTTCTTCATTATAGTCCCAATATTGCGGGGCCTGCACAAATTTTCGTATGAAAGTCCCGGACAGGGAAGAAAACGGGACAACCGGCTCCGCAGCCCCAGGAGGCGGGAGGGGGCTCAATACGAAGCGGCTGCCGCGTGAGCGGGCTCTTCCGCGCAAGGGATAGAGCGGAAATCCTTTTATGCCCGGCATGGGCATAAAAGATTGCAGCGATAGCCCGGTCCCCGCTGAAAGCGGGGATGCGCCCTTCTTATTATCTTCTCGCTAACTCCTTCCTCCTAACTTCTCACTCCTCACTTACTCCGCCCGCTTGACCAAGAACGAATACTTTGTTAGGCTTACGAGGCATCTTGACGTTACGGCACAGGCCCTTGTAGCTCAGTTGGCAGAGCATATCCATGGTAAGGATAAGGTCATCAGTTCGATTCTGATCGAGGGCTTAGAACGGACGAAGCGGGGGGATTATGGCAAGCAAGAAGACCGTAGTGGAGCTTATAGCGTTGCAGTGCAGCGAGTGCAAGCGGAAGAACTATACCACGAAGAAAAACCGGCGGAATATGCAGGAAAAGCTGGAACTTAACAAGTACTGCCCCTTCGATCGCAAGCATACCCTGCACAAAGAGGCGAAGGTAAAGTAAGCGTCAGAGGCGTATAGCTCAGTTGGTAGAGCGGCGGTCTCCAAAACCGCAGGTCGTGGGTTCGAAGCCTACTGCGCCTGGAAAAGGGCATTCCCGATGGGGATGGGCCGGTGTTTGGAGGAAATTTCAGTAGGCTTCGAAGGGTTGGTGCGGCCCCCGGAGTCGAGCAGGCGCGAAGGCTCCGGGGGTAAACCGCCGGGGATGGCGGTTTAGCAGCAACCCCGGCCTGGAAGCCCGAGACAGGATGTCGAGGGCTGTAAGGCGAAGCCTGCTGCGCCTGGAAGAGGGTCCCATGAACAAGATCGTTCTGTTTGTAAAAGAGTCCTACGCCGAACTGCGGAAAGTTATCTGGCCTGGCCGGGATGACGTGATAAGTTCGGTCAAGGTTGTCATAGTCTCCACGGTCCTCATTGCCGCAATTCTCGGTTTGGTGGACTTTTTACTGCTCCTTGGGGTGCAGGTTATATTCCGGTAAGGCCCAGGAAGGTCAATGGCAACAGGCTGGTATGTCCTTCATACCTATTCAGGTTATGAAAACCGAATAGAAAAGACCATTCGCATGATGATCACCGGCGGGGAGCTGGACAGGGAGGTTGTGCGGGATGTCAAGGTCCCCTCGGAAGAGGTGGTGGAAAACCGGGACGGGAAGAAGCGGACCACGATCAGGAAGTTCCTTCCCGGCTATATCCTGATAGAGATGGACCTTCCCGATCCGGACTGGAAGACGCCCTGCAACAAGATAAGGAAGATTCAGGGGGTAACGGGGTTTGTGGGCACCCCCGCAGACCGGAAACCCCAGCCCCTTAGCGCGGACGAGGCCCGGGCTATCTTACAAAAGACCGGAGAGATTAAGGGCGAGCGGCCCGCCCGGGCGCGGCAGTCCTTTATTCAGGGTGAAAAGATCAAGATCATTGACGGTCCCTTCGAGTCCTTTACCGGAACTATTGAAGATGTCAATCAGGAAAAGAACAAGATCCGGGTTACGGTGGAAATATTCAACAGGAGTACCCCGGTGGAAGTCGATTTTCTTCAGGTAGAAAAGTTGTAACGATTAGGGTTTTTCCCAAAACTGAAGTTTTGGGAAAAACCCGTTGGCTGCGCCGGGTGCGCGGGCGGCAGGATTTTTCCGGCCCTCACCGCGGACCTTCGCAATATGCGTAGGAGAGGGGAAACCCTCGCTAGCCCGGCAAACCGGGCATACTACAAGGAGTAGTTATGGCAAAGAAAAGGGTCATGGCCTTTATCAAGCTCCAGTGCCCCGCGGGCAAGGCCACCCCGGCCCCGCCCGTGGGTCCCGCCCTGGGGCCCCACGGGGTAAGCGCCCCCCAGTTCGTCCAGCAGTTCAATGACCGGACGAAAAACCTGGAGCCGGGGCTCATCATCCCCGTGGTGATCAGCGTATACCAGGACAAATCTTTTTCCTTTATCCTCAAGACGCCCCCCGCGGCGGTGCTGATCAAGAAGGCCATAGGCCTGGAAAAGGGCTCCGGGGAATCCCACAAGATCAAGGTGGGCAAGCTCCCCCGGAGTAAGCTTGAGGAAATAGCCAAAACCAAGATGCCCGATCTTTCGGCCATCGATCTGGACGGGGCCATGAAGATCATCGCCGGAACGGCCCGGTCCATGGGCGTAGAGGTGGAACGATGAAACACGGAAAAAAGTACGCCGAAAGCGTGAAAAACTACGACGGGGCCGCCTCTTTTGAGCTGCTGGCGGCGCTGGATACGGTAAAGTCCCTGTCCAAGGCGAAGTTTGACGAGACCGTGGACCTTTCCGTGAAGGTGAATCTGAAAAAGAGCCAGTCGGTCCGGGATACGGTGGTGCTTCCCCACCAGTTCCGGGGCGAAAAGAAGGTGCTGGTCTTCTGCAAGCCGGAAAAGGAAAAGGAAGCCCAGGATGCGGGCGCCTCCTATGTGGGCGCCGAGGACCTTATCGAAAAGATCAAGGGCGGCTGGCTGGATTTTGACGTGGCCGTGGCTACCCCGGACATGATGAAGGATGTGGGCAAGCTCGGCATGGTGCTGGGGCGGCGGGGGCTTATGCCCAACCCCAAGGCCGGAACGGTTACCGCTGACCTCAAGGGCGCCCTGGCGGAACTCAAGAAGGGCCGGGTGGAATTCCGGGCGGACAAGACCGGCGTGGTGCACCTCGCCGTGGGCAAGGTTTCCATGGAAAGCGACAAGCTTGCCGAAAATGTGCGGGCCGTGGTCAGCGAGATCAGGCGGAAACGCCCCGTCGAGGCAAAGGGCGAGTTTGTCCGGACCGTGTCAATTTCTTCCACCATGGGGCCCGGCGTATGGGTCGCCCTGAGAGACGAGTAAAGGAGCCGGAGATGGCCATAGTTGCGAAAAAAGTGCAGGAAACCAAGGTTTCCGCCATACAGGAGTTACGGGACGCCTTCAGCGGTTCCGAGGATTTTATTTTTGCCGATTACCGGGGGCTTACGGTGGGACAGATCACCGAGCTTAGGGCGCGGCTCCGGGGCAAGGAAGCAACCTTTAAGGTGGTGAAAAACAACTTTGCCCGCCTGGCCTTTGAGCAGCGTTCCGCCCCGGCGGGGGTTGCGAAGCACCTGGTCGGCCCCACGGCGGTGGCCATAACCCCCCGGAATGCCAACGAAGCGGCGAAGGTGCTCTTTGACTTTGTCCGTGAAGCCCCGGCCCTCAATGTTAAGGGCGGGCTTTTGGGCGGGGACCTTTACGACGCCGCCCAGATGGAAGCTTTTTCGAAGCTCCCCGGCAAGCCGGAACTTATCTCCATGCTTATGTCGGTGTTGAACGCCCCCGCCCGGAATCTGGCCGTTGCGCTTAATGATATTCCCGCCCGGCTGGTGCGCAGCATCAAGGCCGTGGGGGACCGGAAGGGCGAGGCCACGGCCTAGCAGCGGAATCACGGCCCGTCAGACTTCACGGACATGGTTCCGGGGCTGTTTACTGTCGGGCCTTTCTTTCTTACCGGACCGGGAGCCCGGACCGGGCGCGCCCCGCAGGGGAGCGTATCAAACAAATGGAGAAGATAATGGCAGCCACAAAAGAAGAGATCATCGAGGCGATTGCCTCCATGACTGTATTGGAAGTGTCAGAACTGGTTAAGGCGCTGGAAGAGAAATTCGGCGTTTCCGCCGCCGCTCCCATAGCGGTGACGGCGGCGGCGGCTCCCGGAGCGGCGGCGGCCGAGGAGGTCGAAGAGAAGACGGAATTCAACGTCATCCTCAAAGCCTACGACGAGACCAAGAAGATCGCGGTGATTAAGGAAGTCCGGGCCCTTACCGGCCTCGGGCTCAAGGAGGCGAAGGATCTGGTCGAGGGCGCTCCCAAGACGATCAAGGAAAACGCCACCAAGGAAGAAGCCGCCAAGATCAAGGATCAGGTTACCGCCGCCGGCGGTACCGTCGAGGTCCAGTAGTTCCCTGCTGCGCCCGGCACTCACCTTGACCCGCCTCGGGCACCGGCCCCTGGCGGGTATCGCACAAGCGACTCCGCGCCCGCTGGGGGGGAAAAAGCAATGAAATCGAAAAAAACAGCAAAACGGACGTATATCGGCAAGGATATACAGGATGTCATGGAACTTCCGGACCTTATCGATATTCAGCTCGCATCTTACGAGCGTTTCCTTCAGCGGGAACGGCTTCGCGGCGGTAATGCGCCGGAACCGCAGGGCCTGGAAGAGGTTTTCAGGGCAACCTTCCCCATAGAAAGCCCCAACGGGGACATGGTTCTTGAGTACGAGTACTATATGCTGGACGAGGGGGGCATCAAATTCTCCGAGCAGGATTGCAGGCAGAAGGGCCTTACCTATGCGGCGCCCCTCAAGGCCAGGGTGAATCTGGTCTTCCAGCAGACCGGCGAAATACGCCAGAAAGATATTTACATGGGCGACATCCCCATCATGACCGAGCGGGGCACCTTTATCATCAACGGCGCGGAGCGGGTGGTGGTTTCCCAGATTCACCGGTCGCCGGGGGTCATTTTTAGCCACGAAAAGGGAATCTATTCTTCCCGGATCATCCCCTACCGGGGGAGCTGGCTGGAATTTGAGATTGACCAGAAGCGGGAACTCATCTACGCAAAGATAGACCGGAAGAAGCGTATTTTGGGGACCATCTTCCTCCGGGCCCTGGGTTTTGGAACCAGGGAAGACATTATCCGCTCCTTTTACAAGACCGCGGAGGTCAAGATAAGCGATGACCGGGACACCCGTGAAATATTTGCAGGCAAGGTTCTGGCCAGGGCGGTGATCGTGGCCGGGGAGGGAGAGGGCGAAACCCGGAAACTCTACCAGGCCGGCGAAAAGCTCCACCCCCACAATGTGGACGAGCTGCTCCAGAACGGCGTCACCTCCGTGGAGGTAATCGATTTTGAAGCGGAAGGCTCCCTCAATTCGGATATGCTCCTCAACTGTTTTGAGCGGGAGGAGATCAAATTTGTAAAAGAGGACCCCAGCCGGGACGAGCCTTCCAAAGAAGACGCCCTGGCCACGGTCTATTCGGTGCTGATGCCCGGAGAGTCGATCACCGTGGAGGCCGCGGAAAAGGACCTTTCCGGGATGTTCTTTACCAGCCGCCGCTACGATCTGGGAAAGGTGGGCCGCTACAAGCTCAACAAGAAATTTGACATTCAGCCTCCCCTGGAGGATTTTACCCTGACCCTGACGGACATCATCGAAACCATGAAGTTCCTCATCAAGGTCTATGTGGGGGATGAGTACATTGACGATATAGATCACCTCGGCAACCGCCGTGTCCGATCCGTGGGGGAGCTCATGGCCAACGCCATGAAAACCGCCTTCAGCCGGATGGAGCGTATCGCCAAAGAGAGGATGAGTCTCAAGGAAACGGATACGATAAGGCCCCAGGACCTTATTTCGATCAAGCCGGTGGTGGCCCAGATCAAGGAATTTTTCGGCTCCAGCCAGCTCTCGCAGTTCATGGATCAGGTGAATCCCCTGGCGGAGCTGACCCACAAGCGCAGACTCAACGCGCTGGGGCCCGGCGGCCTTTCCCGGGACCGGGCGGGCTTCGAAGTGCGGGACGTGCACTACACCCACTATGGCCGTATGTGCCCCATCGAGACCCCGGAAGGTCCCAATATCGGGCTTATCGTGTCTCTGGCAAACTATACCAGGGTCAACGATTACGGCTTCCTCGAAACCCCCTACCGCAGGGTGGTGAACGGCAAGGCCACCAAGGACATTGAGTACCTTTCCGCCATGGACGAGGACCGCTATTACATAGCCCAGGCCTCGGCGCGGCTCAACGACAACGGTTCCTTCAAGGACGATCAGGTTTCCTGCCGCAAGCAGGGGGACTACACCACCCAGGCGCCGGAGGATATACGTTACATGGACGTGTCCCCCAAGCAGATCATCTCGGTTTCCGCATCCCTCATCCCCTTTCTGGAGCATGACGACGCCAACCGCGCCCTCATGGGCTCCAATATGCAGCGCCAGGCGGTGCCCCTGATTTTTCCCGAGGCGCCCCGGGTGGGTACCGGCATGGAGGCAAAGTGCGCCTACGATTCCGGGGTGCTCTGCAAGGCCCGCAGGAACGGGACGGTGCTGCGGGTTACCTCCCAGGAAATTGTGATCAAGCCTGAAGAGGGCGGCGACAAGACCGTGCCGGAGACCAATTCCGAGGGCCTCGATGTGTACCGGATGATCAAGTACCAGCGGACCAATCAGGATACCTGCTACAATCAGCGGCCCATTGTAAAATTCGGGGAAAAGGTGGTAAAGGGCCAGGTCATTGCCGACGGCCCCGCCACCAGGGAAGGGGAACTTGCCTTGGGCCGTAATATTCTCGTGGGTTTTATGCCCTGGAACGGGTACAACTACGAGGATTCCATCCTCATCTCGGAGCGGGTGGTAAAGGAAGACTGGTTCACCTCGATCCACATCAAGGAATTCATCACCGAGGTTCGGGAAACCAAGCTGGGACCGGAAAAGATAACCCGGGACATACCCAATACCAGTGAAAAGAGCCTGGACAACCTCGACATTGAGGGGATAATCCGGGTGGGGGCCAAGGTCCGCTCCGGGGATATACTGGTGGGGAAGGTAACGCCCAAGAGCGAGACCGAAACCACGCCGGAATTCAAGCTCCTCAACTCCATATTCGGCGAGAAGGCCAAGGAGGTGCGGGATTCCTCCCTCCGGGTTCCTCACGGCATAGAGGGGACCATCATCGACATTCAGCGCCTCAAGCGCACCGAGGGAGACGATCTCAATCCCGGCGTGGACGAGGTGGTGAAGGTGCTTATCGCCATGAAGCGCAAGCTCCGGGAGGGGGACAAGATGGCCGGGCGCCACGGCAACAAGGGCGTCGTGGCCCGGATACTGCCGGAGGAAGATATGCCCTACATGGAGGACGGCACCCCGCTGGACCTCTGCCTGACCCCCCTGGGGGTTCCCTCCCGCATGAACATAGGCCAGCTCCTTGAAACGGAGCTCGGCTGGGCGGCCAGTACGCTGGACGAATGGTTCAGCGCCCCGGTGTTTCAGTCCCCATCGGCGGAGCAGATAGAGCAGAAGCTCAAGGAAGCGGGGCTTCCGGTAACATCCAAGACGAAGCTCCGGGACGGAAGGACCGGGGAGGAGTTCGTCAACCCCATTTTCTGCGGGGTGATCTACTTCCTCAAGCTGCACCACCTGGTGGACGACAAGATGCACGCCCGCTCCACGGGCCCCTACTCTCTGGTAACGCAGCAGCCCTTGGGCGGCAAGGCCCAGTTCGGCGGGCAGCGCCTCGGGGAGATGGAGGTCTGGGCCCTGGAAGCCTACGGCGCGGCCAACACCCTGCAGGAGCTGCTCACCATCAAGAGCGATGATATGACGGGCCGCTCGAAGATCTACGAGGCCATTGTGAAGGGGGAGCCTTCCACCACGGCGGGGATACCCGAATCTTTCAATGTGCTGGTGCAGGAGCTCCGGGGCCTGGCCCTGGATATGACCATCTACGACATAAAGGGGAAGCAGATCCCCCTCACCGAGCGGGACGAGGAGCTTATCACCAAGAGCGGGAGTAACTTCTAGGAAGTCCGGCGGAGGCGCTCCGCCTGGTAATGCGCCGCCTCCGCCAGGGCCCGGTACATCTTCGCTGAAAGTTCCAGATGCCGCTCCAGTTCCCCCGCCGGGGAGGGGGCCCCCTCCGTTTCGGGCAGGGGCGGAAAGAGAAAGCCCGCCACTTCCCGCACTTCACTCTCCGCTATGAGGCGGTCCGCCTCTTCCAGCTCCTCCAGAATACGCCGTGCGGCGGAGTCCCGCCCGTCCGCGCCCCGTTCCGCCGCCGCCGCCGCCCGTTCCGCCGCGGCTTCCAGCAGGGCAAGGCCCTCCGTCAGGGCTTCCCTCGCCGCGTCATAGCGGAGGGATCGGGCCTCCCGCTCCGGGGGGGCGTAAAAAGCGGCCTCCGCCCCGGCGAAGGCTTCCCCCAGGCGCAGGTCTATTTCGTCCCGCCGGGGCGGCAGGGCGAGCAGAT
>JAISQV010000317.1 GCA_031273985.1 Spirochaetaceae bacterium
ACCGTCTATGTGGGGGGCGGCACGCCTTCCATGCTGGGCGCCGGGGGCATAAGCCGCCTCTTGGGGGGGATACTCGCCCTGCTCCCCGCCCCTCCGCTGGAACTTACCGTGGAGGCGAATCCTGAATCCTGTGGCCGGGACTTTCTGGAAGCCTGCCGCTCCGCCGGGGTTACCCGCGTCTCCCTGGGCATACAGACCTTTCACGCGCCTTCCCGCCGCCTGGTGCGCCGGGTGGGGGAGCCCCTGCCGGAGGGCCTCGCCCCGGCGGCGGAACTGTTTCCCGGCGGCCTTTCGGTGGACCTGATCAGCGGGCTTCCCCTACAGGATGAGGCGGCGCTGCTGCGGGACATTGAAGGGGCCCTCTCCCTCTCCCCGGCCCATGTCTCCCTCTATGCCCTGACCGTGGAGGAGGACACCCCCCTGGCGGACCGGCGGGACAGTCTTCCGGAGCCTGAAGAGGCGGACCGGCTCTGGATTCTGGGCCGGGACCGGCTGGAGGCGGCGGGCTACGCCCAGTACGAAGTCTCCAACTTTGCCCTCCCCGGCGGGGAGTCCCGCCACAATATGCGGTACTGGCGCATGGAAAATTGGCTTGCCCTGGGTCCCGCCGCCTCTTCCACGCTGATCGATGACGAGACGGGCACGGCCCGGCGCTACACCGTAAAGGCCGATACGGCCTCCTGGCTGGACAGGGATGCCGGGGAGGGGCCGCCTCTGGATACGGAAGCCCTGGATCGGCTTACCCTGATGAAGGAAACCCTCCTCATGGGCTTCCGTACCGGCGAGGGGCCCGGAGCGGCGCTTTTCAAGAGGCGTTTCCGCCGTAACCTTGAGGAGGTGCTGGGGCGGACCCTGGGCCGGTGGCGGCAGAGGGGCCTGCTCCGCGGGGACAGGCCCGCCCTGAACCGGGCGGGCCTGCTTTTCCTGGATCGCTTCCTCCTGGACGCCTTCGAGGAACTGGAAGCCCTCCGCCCGTGCTGACCCGCAATTCCGGACTGAATACAAACCCCCAAAAACAGGAATCACTTTTCCTCTACTTTTCCTCTACTTTTCCTCAGTTCCATAGCGGGAAAGTTCCATAGCGGGAAAGTGCGCCTTGGTGTTCCCTTCTGCGCCTCCGTGTAAATTCTTCGTATATGTGTGGCCTATGCTTCTTCTGTGGTCTATGCGCCGCCCTCACGTCATTGATCAGCCTTCCGCTCCGGGGTACACTGCCGCCATGAAAACCATACATACCCCGCTGGCCCCCGCCGCCATCGGCCCCTACTCCCACGCCCAGGTCTCCGGGGCGCTGGTCTTTACCTCCGGCCAGATACCCCTGGACCCCGCCACCGGCGAAGTCGTAGGAAGCACCATCGCGGAACAAACGGAGCAGGTCATTAAAAACCTCCGTGCCGTGCTGGAGGCCGCCGAATCCTCCCTCTCCCGGGTCGTCAAAACCACCTGCTTCCTCGCCGACATGGGAGACTTCGCCGCCTTCAACGAAGTCTACGCGGTACACTTCACCGGCAAGCCCGCCCGTTCCGCCGTGGCGGTCAAGACCCTCCCCCGGCAGGTACTGGTAGAGATTGAGGCGGTGGCGGAAACCGGCGGCTGAGGGGCCCTCAGTAACTATCTCAAGTTACGCAGAAAAATATTAACCACGGACAACACAGACTTCACGGACGAAGAGGGAAGTCTGAATAAAAAGTCCGTGTTTTCTGTGTGGTCTACTTTTCCTTAACCCGTAGCGGAAAAGCGCTTGATTTCTTGATTAAGTAGACGCATATGGGAGCGAGCCCGGCTTTCGCTGCCCCGTGATGTCTCACGTAAAAATCTTACTGAAAGGGCCATTGCATTGGCATGGGGTCTGTGATAAAATTGCGCCTATGAAGTGGATAGTGGCGGTGCTGATTCCGGTCTGCCTTGCCGTGTCGGGCTGCGCCGGCGCGCCGGGGGCCTCCCCTGCGCAAGCGGGTTCTTCCGGCCCGGCCCGGTCCTCTTCGGACAGGGCCCTCGCCGGCATGGATTCCGCCTTTTCGGGTTCCTCCGCTTCACCGGGCCGCGCCTCCCCGGCGGAAGTTTCCGCCGGGGCCATGCAACTGGTGCAGAGCGAGGGCCGGAAGCCTTCCTGGGTGGACGATCCCTACGCCGGCTTTCCCCGATCGGAATACTTCGCCGCCGTGGGGAGCGGCGGCGATCGCTTCTCGGCGGAGCGGAACGCCCTGGTGGCCCTGACAGGTCTCTTTGGCCAGAACATTCAGGCGGAACTGCGGAGCCTAAGTTTCTATACTGAAACCGTTTCCCAGGGCCGGGTGCAGTTTGCGGAAAGCGCCGCCCTGGAAGAAGCGATTAGTACCACCACCCAGTTGGATACCCTCGTGGGCGCCGAGATTCGCGGCGTCTGGGACTCCGGGCGCTCCGGGGTTTTTGCCGTGGCGGTCATGGAGAAGGCCCAGTCCCGGGGGCTCTACGCCGGCATGATCCGCGCCAATAACCGGCTTTTGGACGCCCTCATTTCCATACCGGCTCAGCAGCGGAATTCCCTGGATGGTTACGCCCGCTGGCGTTTTGCAGCCCTGGTGGCTGATGCCAATGTTATTTACGGACGGGTTCTTACCATGCTGGGCGGGGATCCCGGGATTGATACCTCAGCCCTCAGGGGCGGGAATGAGTACCGTCTGGAAATGAACGCCATACCGGGGAATATTCCCGTCACGATCCGGGTGTCCCAGGACCGCTCCAACCGAATTCAGGGGGCCTTCACCGATGCCGTCTCAAGGGCGGGTTTCAGGACCACGGGCCGGGGCGGACGTTACCTTCTCGATGTAACCGTCTCCCTGGACCCCATTGAGTATCCCAACAATGCGAACAAATTCTGCCGGGGCATTGTAAACGCCAATCTTATAGATACGAGGGATAATCAGGTAATTTATCCCTTCACCCTGACCACGGACCGGGAAGGGCATGTAACCCTGGCGGAGGCTGAAAACCGGGTGATACGGACCATAGTGGAGAGGGTTGCCGGGACTTACGCCCAGGGCCTCTCGGATTTCCTTTCGGTCCTCCTCCCCCGGTAAGACCCCGGCCCGGTTTCAGGATAAACGAAGCCGGTATTATTTTTAGAGAGAGCGTTTTTATAAACGCTTCTTAAATAAATGGTTGTTCGGACTTCCCCGCTTTTGTGGAAGCCGGACAATGTAAGGAGTTTCTATGAGAAGGTTTGTACCTGTTCTGGCCCTGGCGGCCCTCATACTTGCTGTTTCCGGTTGTAGCTCTGCCCCCGCCGCCGGTTCTCCCCCCATTGCGCAGGACCTCCCTGACTTTGTCCTGAATCCCCCCATTGCGGAAGACGCAATCTACGGTGTCGGTGCGGCGCGTATGCAGACCACCCAGGCATCTTTGGAATTCGCCACGAACAGGGCGCGGGTTTCCCTGGCCCAGGCCATCAACACCAGGGTGCAGAACATGATCACCGACCATATGTCCGGTACTGAAGGTTCGGATCAGGCCATGACCAACTTCCAGGAATCCATTAGCCGCTCCCTGGCGCAGGCCAACCTTTCAGGGGCCCAGGTCATACAGCGGCAGCAGAGCAAAGACGGCACCTGGTGGGTGCTTGTTTCCATTCCCACCTCCGCCGCCAAACAGCAGGCCATTGCCGCGGTCGGGGAAAACCCCAACCGGGTCTATGCCCAGCGGGCCCTGGACGAGATGGATACGGCCTTTTCCAACTACAACAGGCCCCCGTCCCCGGTGAGCGAATAGCCGCCATGCCGGGCGGGCTCTTGAGGACACCCTTAATGAAGTTACAGGCGGCCTTGGGTATCTCCCTGGCGCTCTTCTGTTCCTGTGCCGGTGAGCCCGCCCCGCTGCTTGTTTCTCCGGCGCCGGAGCCTTCCCCGGACCGGCGTTTCTGGTTTACCCGGGCGGACGGCGAAGAGCTTGTCATCATAGGCTCCGCCGCCCGCCGCATGAACCGGGATGAAGCCCTGGCCCTGGCCCTGGAGGACGCAGCCCGGAAGGCGGCGATCCATGACAGGGTTACGGGCATCATCCGCCGCCGGGAGATTCAGCAGTCCGGTTTCATGGGTTTTAGCTCCGACACGGAAATGGAGCTGATCAGTTCCCAGGACTACGGGGCCTACCTGGAATCCCTGAACTACGATCCCGATACGGATGTGCTGGAACGGGATAATGCCGTCTTTGTCCGGGCCCGTTTTCCCGGTATTCCGGGCCGCGGCCTCGCCTTTACGCTAAGCTCCGGGGATCCCCCCGGCTGGACGGGCGCCCCGCCGCTGTTCCCCGGTTACCTGGTGGGGGTGGGTTTCAGTACGGCCCACCGGAACCTCAGCGACACGGTGAAGGCTTCCTATGACAGCGCCATATTCTCAATTGTCGAGGGTCTGTCTTCCAGGGTCAGCGTGTCCCAGGATGATTCGAACACGGGCCGGGCGTCTTCCTACGCTGCCCGCAGTTCCGATGCCAGGGCAACCCTGACGGGCTTCTATGTTCTTGAAATCTGGATAGACCCCCAGACCAGGGCTGTCTGGACCCTTGCCGTTGCCCAGGGTCAGGCGGATTGAGCCCGCAGCGCAAAGGGGAAGCATCACCACAGGAGCGCCTGTGGGGTCCCTTAAAACCGCAGCGGGAACGTGTAGATTTAGCGGGCTTTGCCCGGTTACTCCGATCAGGCGGCCCGCCGGTTCAGGGGACCCCGGAATTTCGCCAGCGCTCGATACGGTCGTAGGCGGCGTTGATTCGCGCGCTTTTTTCCGTGGCCTTCTTCATGTTTCCCGCATGACCCGCGTGGCGGTCCGGGTGGTGCAGTTTGAGGAGCCTCTTGTAGGCCGCCTTGCAGGCTTCCGGCGGGGCGCCGAATTCCACGCCCAGTTCCGCAAAATCCCGCCGCAGATTTTCCGGCGGCCCCCCCCCGGCGGCCCTGCCGCTTCCGGCCTTAGCGCCAAAAGCGGCGCCCCCTTCCGCGGCCCTTCCCCGGTTTCCCAGAAAATCGTCGATCTCCTCCCAGGCCTCGTTGTAGTCCGGGTCCCCGCTCCGGGAGGGCCTCTCCCCGTCGCCGTCGTGAAGATAACTGCGAATGACATTGCCCAGGCGGTCAAGGATCCCCATGCCAACAGTGTAGCACGGGGA
>JAISQV010000022.1 GCA_031273985.1 Spirochaetaceae bacterium
TAAAGGCAGGCCGCAGGGCCGTTCACCGCTTTGCCGGCGTGGCCGCTGGGGCACAGACCGGCATGAATAATTGAGGAGGAAGAAGGTGCACAAGAAATTGTTTGTCGCGGCGGTACTGCTCATGTGCATAGGGGGCGTTTCCCTCTTTGCGCAGGAAAGTATTGAGAGTCTGGGTTTTTCGCTGGATGTAGTGTGGCTCTTCATAGGCGCCATCCTGGTGTTCATCATGCAGGCGGGTTTCGCCCTGGTGGAGACCGGGCTTACCCGGGCCAAGAACGCCACCAACATTACCATGAAGAACGTCATGGATTTTTGTTTCGGCGCCATTGTCTACTGGGCCCTGGGCTGGGGCTTCATGTACGGGGATGACCTGGGCGGCCTCATCGGTACGAGCCAGTTCTTCTACAGCCCCATGGAGTTGACCATTGATAACGGCAACTTCTTCAAATCCTGGTTTTTCCAGGTAGTTTTTGCCGCTACAGCGGCCACCATCGTCTCAGGGGCCATGGCGGAACGGACCCAGTTCAAATCCTACCTGGTCTACACCTGCTTCATTTCCGCCTTCATTTACCCCATTTCCGGTCATTGGGTATGGGGCGGCGGGTGGCTCGCCAACCTCGGCTTCCATGACTTTGCCGGCTCCACGGTGGTTCACTCCGTGGGCGGCTGGGCGGCCCTCATGGGCGCCACGGTCCTGGGGCCCCGGCTGGGCAAATACGTCAAGGGCGCAGACGGCAAGGTAACGGTTAAAGCCTTTCCGGGGCACAACATACCCTATGCGGCCCTGGGGGTGCTCCTGCTCTTCTTCGGCTGGTTCGGCTTTAACGGGGCCTCCACGGGCATAGCCACCGTGGGCGAAGGCGGCATCTGGAGCGGCCTCAACATAGCGCGGGTCTGCGTTACCACCACCCTGGCAGCCGCCGGAGGCGCCGTATCGGCGCTGATCTTCTCCTGGATCTGGTTCAAGAAGCCCGATGCCTCCATGACCCTGAACGGGCTCCTCGCCGGCCTTGTGGGAATCACCGCGCCCTGCGCCGTGGTTTCCGCCGGGGCCTCCATCGTCATCGGCCTCATCGCCGGCGTCCTGGTGGTGCTTGCCGTGGAGTTCATCGACAAGGTGCTCAAGGTTGACGACCCCGTGGGCGCCGTCTCGGTTCACTGCGTCTGCGGTATCTTCGGCACCCTGGCGGTGGGCATATGGGGAAACGCCGAGGCGGACGGCGTTCTGGGCCTGCTCCACGGCGGCGGTTTCACCCAGATCGGCATACAGCTCATCGGCATCGTGGCGGTGGGCGCCTGGGCCGCGGTGGTCAGCCTGCTGCTCTTCCTGGTCATCAAGGCTACGATGGGCCTGCGGGTAAGCCCCAAGGACGAACTGGTGGGTCTTGACCAGTCGGAGCACAAGGCCGACGCCTATGCGGGCTTCCAGATCTTCAGCAATATGTAAGGAGGCAGAAAATGAAATTGATAATCGCTTATATTCAGCCTCATATGCTGAATGAGGTTAAGCAGGAGCTTTACAAGGCCGAGGTCTACAAGATGTCGGTTACCAACGCCATGGGCTGCGGCCAGCAGAAAGGCTACACGGAGCAGTTCCGGGGTGTTGAAATGGAGGTAAACCTGCTGAAAAAGGTTCGTATCGAGATTGCCGTGAACGATAACTTCGTGAAACCCACGGTGGACGCCATTATCCGGGGCGCCCGGAGCGGCGAGATAGGGGACGGGAAAATCTTTATCCTCCCCATCGAAGAAACGATCCGCATCAGGACCGGCGAAACCGGTTCCGTGGCCATAGGCTGATGTCATTCCGGGGCCCGGCCCCGGAATTGTGCCCCGCGCGCTAAAGGAGGGATGGAGACCGGCGCAGCGCCGGGTTCTTCTGGCAAGGAGCGGGCGGGCTGATCTTGCGGTACGGCTTAGGTCGTACCGCATTTTTTTGCCCCGGCTTTCCCGGCCCGCCCTACATAAACGTATGATTCAACGTAAAAGGTACAAAAAGGTAATTTGCTGCGAAGCCAAAGGGACAAGGCATAAGCGCCGGTACAGAGGCAGCAATTAAACTATGAGCAGGACTAAAGAAAATATTAACCACGGACAACACGGACAAAAGCGGGAATTTCGAACAAAAAGTCAGTGTGGTCAGTGTGGTCTGTGGTTAAATTCTTTTCCGGTTGGTTTTGTGAAAGACCGGGGAAAAGCCCGGTATTGGCATGGATTTTGCTGATAATAACAGGAGGCTTCCCGGCCGGCGCCTGCCGTTTTCCCGCAGGCCGGTACCGGGGCCCGGCGGCTTGAGCTAGGCCGTCTAAAAAGTAAGCGGAGGATACTATGAGCTGCGATGATGATTGCTGCGGGGATGAATTCGACACCCCCCTGACGGAATTATACGGGTCCAATGCCTTTTCCAACGCCGTTATGCGGGACCGGGTTCCCCGGAATATTTACCGGGAAGTCGTGGCCGTTCAGAACGGTGAAAAGGAATTGACCCTGGAAGTGGCCGATGTGGTGGCCCTGGCCATGCGGGACTGGGCCGTGGAAAAGGGCGCCACCCACTATACCCACTGGTTCCACCCCCTGACGGGCCTTACCGCGGAGAAACACGATGCCTTTATCGCCCCCACGGGGGACGGCAACATACTCCTGGAATTTTCCGGGAAGGAGCTGATCAAGGGCGAGCCCGATGCCTCATCCTTCCCCTCCGGGGGGCTCCGCGCCACCTTTGAGGCCCGGGGGTACACCGCCTGGGACGTAACAAGCCCGGCCTTTCTTAAACAGGACAAAACAGGCGTTACCCTCTGCATACCCACGGCCTTTATCAGTTACTACGGGCACGCCCTGGACAAGAAGGTGCCCCTCCTCAAGTCCATAGACGCCCTTTCCAAACAGGCTATCCGGGTGCTGCGGGCCCTGGGCAACGAGACTTCGAAACGGGCCTTTACCACGGTGGGCCCGGAGCAGGAATACTTTCTCGTGGAGAAGGAATACTACGATCAGCGCCCGGACCTGATCCTTACGGGGCGCACCGTCTTCGGGGCCCTGCCCGCCAAGGGGCAGGAGATGGAGGACCACTACTTCGGGGCGATCAAGGAGCGGGTGGCCAGCTTCATGCGGGAGCTTAACCACGAGTTGTGGAAGGTGGGGATCCCCGCCAAGACGCAGCACAACGAGGTTGCCCCGAATCAGTTTGAAATTGCCCCGATCTACGCGAGCAGCTCCGCCGCCGTGGACGCCAACCAGCTTGTGATGGAGAGCCTGCACTCCGTGGCCCGCCGGCACGGCATGGAGGCCCTGATTCACGAGAAGCCCTTTGCAGGGGTCAACGGGAGCGGCAAGCACAATAACTGGTCCGTAGCCACCGACGACGGGATCAACCTCTTTGAACCCGGCGAAAACCCCGAATCCAACGCCCGCTTCCTCCTCTTTGCCACGGCGGTGATAGAGGCGGTGGACCGCTACGCCCTCCTGATCCGTTCCTCCACCGCCACGGCGGCCAACGAATTCCGGCTGGGCGCCAACGAGGCTCCCCCGGCCATCGTTTCGGTGTTCTTCGGGGGGCCCCTGACGGAGATCTTCGACAATATTGCCGAGGGCAAGGCCGGGGGAAAGAGCGCCAACGGCGACCGGATAAAGATAGGCGTTACCAGCCTCCCCTCCCTGCCCAAGGATGTGTCCGACAGGAACCGTACCAGCCCCTTCGCCTTTACGGGGAACAAATTCGAGTTCCGCATGGTGGGCTCCTCCCAGTCCATTGCCACGCCCAACACCTACCTCAATGTGGCTCTGGCCCAGGTTCTGGCCGAGTATGCGGACAAGCTGGAAAAATCTTCCAATGTGAACGAGGCCATACAGACGATCATCAAGGAGTCCTACAAGGCCCACAAGAAGGTGATCTTCAACGGCAACGGTTACGCCGATGAATGGGTCTACGAGGCGGAACGCCGGGGCCTGCCCAATGTGAAGAGCGCCCCCGACGCCCTGCAGGTGCTTACCCGGAGTGAGACGGTCTCCCTTTTTGAGACCCACGGCGTGCTCACCAAGGAGGAGCTGGAGAGCCGCTACCATATTTACCTGGAAAAATACTCCAAGCAGGTGAACATTGAGGCGGGGGTTACGATAGATCTCGCCCGGCGCTACATCTTCCCGGTGGTAACGTCCTACGCCGCCTCCCTGGCCGGAGAGGCTTCGGCCCTGGCTTCCATAGGGGCTAACAACACAGCCCCCTCCAAGCGGGCCAAGAAGATCGCCGATCTTTCCAACGAGCTCTACGATGAAGCCGCCAAGCTGGAAACGGTTCTTGCCGAGGCCCAGGGCATAGAGGATCCTTTTGCCCAGGCAAAATCCTACAGTGAGAAGGTAAAGCCCGCCATGGAGGCGGTGCGCTCCAAGGTTGACGCCCTGGAGAAACTTGCCGCCAAGGATGTGTGGCCCTTCCCCGGCTACGAGGAACTGCTCTTCAAGTTGTAACAGACCCCCTGCGGCAGGAAGGCTGCGCCCCGCAAGGGGCGCAGCCTTCCTGTTTTGCGCGGAGCGCAAACTCCGGGAGAGGGCCTAAACTTAACCCGCAATTTCAGACCGAATACAAATCCCCAAAACAGGAAACCACGAAGGGCACCAAGGACACGAAGGAAGAAAGATTATTACGAAAGAACATCGGGCTCCCCCGCGAACCGGTGAACGGGTTCTTGGGGGGGTATCCCACCCCTCCCCCGCCCTCCCTCGCGCAAGCGAGTTCTTGGCGGGTTCTTAGGGTGGGGTGGGGGGCATAGGGCCCCCCAACAGGGGGCGTTGCGGGGGGCTGGCCCCCCGCACGGGGGTAGCGGAAGACCCCGGAGGGCCGCAGGCCCGAGGAGGCTGGAGCGCAGGGGGCTCGGCCCCCTCCCCTCTTCTAACTCCTCATTCCTAACTCCTCACTGCGCGAAGCGCTTACCGTATTGAAAGATACCGGCGCGGGGGGT
>JAISQV010000079.1 GCA_031273985.1 Spirochaetaceae bacterium
TTCCCCTCCGCCTCGGCATCGGTGATGACGAACTTCTGTTCGGGAAACTGGGCCCCCACGGCGGCGCAAATTTCCGGCAGCGAAGGGTTGGAGCCCAGCACCACATCGTAGTCCCCCGATGCGACCAGCGAAGTCAGTTGTTCCTCCCACTCGGCCTGATTGAAGCCCGCCTCGTAGACCTTTACGCTTACGCCCTCATGCCCGGCGGCGAATTCCTCGGCCCCTTCGGCCATAAGTTCATAGGGGGGGCTCCCCGCCCGCATCCCGGTGATATAGACCAGCACGGAAAAAGGCCCCGCCGCCTCCTGCTTCCGGGCGCAGCCCGCAAGGCTCAACACCAAGAGCGCCGCCGCCACAGCCCCCGAAAGGACCCCGCGCCCCGCCCGGCTTTCCCCGGCGCGCAGCGAATTTTTCTTTTTCATAGTTCACTCCTTACAGCCTGATTGGTCAGGCCCATTATAGCCAAAACCCGCCCCATAATGAAGGAAGGGAGCGCCTTGGTCAATACGTCATACTGAGTAGGTATAAAAATTATACTTAATACTGATCAGAGCCGTGGTTCTTCCCCCCAGGCTCTGCTATACTGCCGCCATGGAAGTCAATCATGCAAAGACCCTTGCCGCGGCTTTCCGGTATTCCATCCCCGTACTCCTGGGTTACCTGGCCCTGGGGGCCGCCTACGGTCTGGTACTCACCGACTCGGGCCTGCCTTGGTGGCTGGCCCCCCTTTCAGGCGTGGTTATCTACGCGGGCGCCGGGCAGTTTTTGGCGGTGGCCCTTTTCAGCGCCGGAGCGGGCATCGCCGAGGTGCTTCTTGCGGAAATAGTGCTCAACGCCCGGCATCTGGCCTACGGGATTTCGCTGCACAAGCGTATCAACGGAGCGGGGCGCTTCAAGTGGTACCTGATCTACGCCCTGGCTGATGAAACCTTTGCCCTTATATCAAGCCTGCCTGGTGAAGAGGCCGGGGGGCAGGACCGTACCCTGCTCATGGTCTACATTGCCGCCCTGAATCAGTTCTACTGGGTCTGCGGCTCCCTCACCGGCGCCGTTCTGGGAACGCTGATACCCTTCAACTTTGAGGGGGTAGGTTTCGCCCTGACGGCGCTTTTTGTGGTGCTCATGGTGGAGCAGATACGGCGGGTAAAAAAGCCGGGCCCCTTTGCAAGCGCCGCCCTGGTCTCCGTTGCAGCGGTGGCGATACTGCCCGCCCGGTTTGCCCTGCTTGCAGCGCTGGTGGTTTCTGTTGCCCTGGCCCAGGGCTTGAGGCCGCAGCGCCGGAACGATGCCTCCGGGGAGGAACCATGATAAGCGTCAAGGCCGCCGTGGCCTACACCTTTGCCGCGGGCTGCGCGGTGTTTCTGTGCCGGTCGCTTCCTTTCCTTATCATACGGACCAAAAAGGGCGGCGCTAAAACGACCGCCGAAGGGGAGAGCGGCGCGGAACCGTCCCGCCGGGGCCTTGACGCCTTTCTGTCCCTGGTCGAAAGGGTGGTCCCCCCGGCGGCCATGACGGTGCTTGCCGTGAACAGTATCGCTGCGCCGGTAAAGGAAAACCCCCGGAGCGCGGTTCCCGTACTGGCGGCCTCGGCCCTGAGCCTTATTGCGCAGTTCTGGAAGGGCAACTTCCTCCTCAGCATCCTGGGCGGAACGGCGCTGTACATGGTCCTTACGCGGGTTTTGGGGGGCTAAGCCCGCCGAACCGCAAGCGGTCCTTTAGCGCAGGGAGGAGTTAAGAGGGGGCCAAGCCCCCTACGCTCCAGCCTCCTCGGGCCTGCGGCCCTGCGGGGTCTTCCGCTACCCCCGTGCGGGGGAGCACGAAGGGCAACCGCAGGTTGTCCACGCAGAAATTTGGCCTGCCCCGGCGCAGAAAAATTCCCCCGGTTACCATAAGTACCCTCCGGCTTTAGGCGGAGGGGTGCGCCGCAGCCCCCCGCAACGCCCCCCGGCTTTCTCCCAAGCTGAAGCCGCTGTGCGGCTTCAGCCCCTTCCCGCGGGGGGCCCTCTCAGGTAAAGTGGAAGGATGCCTCAAAATCGGCGGCGCTTCCGGGCCGCCCTGCTGTTCTGCATCGCGGTCTTCGGGCCCTTCGCCTTAAAGCCCGCCGCCGGGCCCCTTCCCGATGAAAGCTTTCCCCCGGAATTCCGCTGGCAGGCCCTGGCGGGGACCCGGACGGGGCTCTACGGCCTGAGTTTTTTCGGCGCGCTGATCCCCCTCCGGACCGGGGGGGAGGTGCGGAAGATCATCAGGGCGGAAAACCGCTGGATCACTCTTGGCTCTGAAGGGATTCTCGTCTCCGGGGATCTCCGGCGCTGGGAAAGCCGGAACCGGGGGCTGCCCCGAAAGACGATTAAGGTATTCAGGGACGGGACCGTATCTTTTGAGCGGGTGGTTCAGGAGATCAAGGACCTGGAGTTGAACCCCTTCGATTCGGAGATCATGGCCTGCGCCACCAAGGACAGGGTGTTTTTGAGCCGGGACGGGGGCCGCTCCTGGCGCGATCTGGGGATGCCCGCCTACCGTACCAACGGGATCAAGGCCGTTGCCGTTACCAGCCTCACCGGGGCATCGGGGGCGCCGGAACTCTGCGTATTTCTTTCCCACAGCACCTACGGGATACACATACTCATGCCTGACCGCCGGGGGGCGCTCTGGACGGAACTCAACGGGGGGATAGAGCCGCTTGAAACAACGGGCAACGCCGATGAAGTTTCCGATATTCTCTGCGCCGCCCCGGAGGGAAATCCCGTGGTCTACGCCGCCCAGACCTTCCGGCCCCGGATATACCGGCTGGATTGGGAGGGGCGGCGCTTCGAGCGAATCTGGTCCGGCGGCGAAGGTTTCGGTACGGCGGACTCCCTCAGCCTGCATGAAGATTCCCTCCGTTTTATCCGGGAAGGGGCGGTGGTGGACATTCCCCGCCCCGGCGGGCCCCCTCCCTTGAGGCCGGAGCGCCGCCGGGAGGATCTGGCCGCCCTGTACCGGAGCCTGACCGGGGGGGAAGCGCCCCTCTGCCTGGGCCTCTGGGAGCGCGGCGCGGGGATTTCCCCAGAATTCTACAGCCTCTCGGAACTCTGGCTCCTCGGCGAAGGGGAGGGGCCGGAGGCGGCCCGCCGCCGGGAGGGGCTCTATCTTCCGGCGAATCATATCATGGAGGAAAGGCTCCTCCGGCGGCATTTGGCAACCATGGAAGACCGGGGCCTCAACATGATCGTGATTGACATGAAGGACGACTATGGCCGGCTCCGCTTTGTCCCGGAGAACCCG
>JAISQV010000173.1 GCA_031273985.1 Spirochaetaceae bacterium
CCCCCGTCCCAATCGAAGCCGCCCCTCAGGGAAAGCGAAACAGAGGGGCTGTCCCAGCCCAGAAAGCCCTCGCCGTAGTAGCGGAGATTGGAGGAAAATTCCTGCCGGGTCCTCAGGGAAAGGCCCCTCCCCTCCGGCTTTTTGGTGATTATGTTGATCACCCCGCCCAGGGCGTCGGAGCCGTAGAGCACCGAGCTTGCGCCCCGCACTATTTCTATGCGCTCAATGTCGGAAACGGGAAGGAGGCTCACCGGGGTGGCGCCCCCCTCGTCGCCGGTAATTTCCATGCCGTCCACCAGCACCTTGACGTAGGCGCCGTCAAAACCCTGCATCATCACCGTGGACTGGGCCCGCTCAAAAAGCACCACGCCGGGTATGCTCTCCAGCACGTCCGCCGCGGTTCTCGCCCCCAGGGCGGCGGCTTCTTCCCGGCTTATCACCTCCACGGCTTCTACGGCGTCCTGTATATCCTCCGCCACCTTGGCCCCGGTCACGACCATGACGGGCCCCTCCTGGGCCGCCGCTAAACTACAGAGCGCCAGTGCCGCCAGTAAAACTATTCTTGCCTTCATCGATCCTCCTTGCGGCTCCGGGCCGCTTCATTCGAGTTGAAACCTGATCGTTACCCGGAGGGCGTAATCCTCCGTGAGCCCCTCCATGACGGGGAAGGGCTCTGCGGCCCGCACCGTCTCCAGGGCCGCCTGGACGAGGAAGGGATGCGCCGGGGTGCCCCCGGAGCGGGCTTCCCCCAGGGAACCGTCGGGGCGTATCGTAAAATGCACCGCCGCGTCGCCCTCTATGCCCCGCCTCCGCATGGCCAGGGGGTAGACCTTCTTCTCCTCCAGCCGCCTCATGACAAGGGCCAGGTATTCCGCCCCGGTCATGCGCCGCGCCGGGCTTTCTTCCGCCGCTTCCGTCCCCGCCGGGACTCCCTCCGCTGCCGCTTCGCCCGTCTCCGGCCCCGCCGGGGGCGTTGCCTCCTCCGCAGATTGCTCCGCGCCGGGCCTCTCCGGGGGATTCTCCGCCGGGGGCGCGGGTTCCCGCCGGGGAAGGGGAGCGGCGCTTCTTTCACGCGGCGGAGCCGCCGGCGCTTTCTGCGGGGGCTCCTGCGGCGCTTCCGCCGGGGGCGGCGCCTCCGGGGGGCTGAAGGTGAGCGTCACGACGCGCTTCCGCGCCGCTTCGGGAGGGGGCCCCGAAAGACCGGCCAGGGCCAGGACGGCGATGTGAAGCAGCGCCAGGATCACGAAGCAGAGCGCCCCGGCGGCGGGGGAATCCCGATCATTTGGGCTCATGGCGGAGCGCCACATTCCGTACCCCTGCGGCCTTGATCGTATCCACCACGGCGATCACCGCGCTGAAGGCGGCGCGGCCGTCACATTCCAGGGCCACCGTCTCAGGCCCCCCGGCGGCAAGCCGGGCCGCCAGCTCCTCGTGACCGGCTTCACTCCCGTCAACATAGATTCTGCCCCCGGAATCCACCGACACGGTGAGGATCATTTTTTCGGTTCTTTCCCCGGAGGCCGCCCGGGGCAGCTCCAGGCTTATGGCGGGTTTCTCAAAGCTTGCGCCCAGCATGAAAAACACGACCAGCATGAATATCACATCGATAAGGGAGGTAATATTGATGTCCGATTGCGGGCTTCTTTCCCCGCCGAAATTTTTCATGCGCTGTCCTCGCGCAGGCCCCCGGCTTCTCCGGCGAAGGGCGCTTCCCGCTCCCCGGCCCGGCGTTTTTCGGAAAGCAGGGAAACGGCTATGGCCATATCCTTGAGCCTCAGCGCCGCCATGTTTTCAAAGAGCCTCGTGCAGCCCAGGGCGCAGAGGGCCGTTACCAGCCCCGTGGCGGTGGTGATCATGGCTTCCCGTATTCCCCCGGAAAGGTAGGAAATGTCCGCCGCCGCTCCGAGGGCCTCCATCTGGGCAAAGGCTTTCATGAGCCCGGTGATGGTTCCCAGGAGGCCGAGGAGCGGCGCGGCGGCGGTGATGAAGGAAAGCCCCGGAAGGCCCCGCTCCATTTCCCCCTTGATGACCGCCGCCTCCCGGTCTATCTTTTCCGAAAGTTCCGCTTCGGACGCTCCGGGGTTTGCAAGAAAGACCTCCCTTATGCGGCGGAGGGGGGAGAGCGTGGAATCTTCCGGGCTTCCCTGTTCCGGGGCGCTGAAAAAACGCCGTCTTGAATAGCGGCTGCGGAAGAAATACACGAGCCGCCCGGAAAACAGGACAAGATTCACCGTATACAGGCCGAGGATCACCCAGTTGATGGGCCCCCCGCTGTTCATCAAACTGAAAAAGCGCGTTTCCATAATTTAACCACGGACCTCACAGACGACACGGACAAAAGCGGGGAATTTCGAGCAAGAAGTCCGTGCGGCCTACTCTCCCTTAGCTCCATAGCGGGAAAGCGGTTAGTAAAGAAGTTACATAAACGCATATGGGGCGCATCCCCGGCCCGTTCCGGACCGGGGACCGGGCTATACGCTGCAATCTTATCTGCCCGGAGGGGCAGATAAGGATTTCCGCTTCTATCCCTTGCGCGGGAAGAGACAGGGGGCGTTGCGGGGCTCCCCCGCGTGAGCGGGTTCTTAGGCCCCCCGCTGTGGGGGTAGGGCGCATCCGTGATGCGCCCGTAGGGGGCGGCTGCCCCCTCCTTATTCCTCACAGGATGTACCTCCCCAGGTCCTGATCCTTGACGATGTCGGCAAGGCGCTCGTCCACGTAGCCCTGGTCTATGGGCACTTTGGCGGGGG
>JAISQV010000195.1 GCA_031273985.1 Spirochaetaceae bacterium
GCCGAAAGCGGTTACGGTTACGGCTACAGGGGCTGATACGCGGATAGGTAAGGAAAAACCGGCGTTGCCGGGAAAAAAATCTCTTGAGAGGCTTGTCCCTGGTTGACTTTTTATAAGAGAGCGGAAGCCCCCGGAGCCCCTCCCCCGCGAACCGGTGAGCGGGTTCTTCAGCCGGGTGAGGAGGCTGGAGCGTAGGGGGCTTGGCCCCCTCCTCTTGCTCTTCGCTTTTGGATTGACGTGTATCCGCAGGGCGGCCCGCGGGCTTCTTGCGGGGGAGGTTGTATGTATTCGGATGATGATGAGGCGGTTCTGGAGCCGGCGGTTTTGGTTCGGGGGCGCGGGGCTGCGATAGCGGTGGCGGATTTCAGGCGGGACCTTCCGGTGTATGTGTTTTTCGCCGCGCTGGCTGCGCTCGCCGCTTTGTCTTTGGTGCGGCTTCATCTTGATTGGGGCAGGGTTGCGGAGCGGCTTCCCCGGCTGGGGCAGGTGTTCTACGAGATGGCGCACTTTTCCACGGAGCGTTTTGGCCTGACGCTGCTTTCGCTGGCGGAGACGGTCGGCGTGTCGCTTCTGGCGCTGATTTACGGGCTTCTCATAGGCATGACGCTGGGCGCTTTGGCGGCGGAGAATCTTTGCCCCTGGAGGCCCCTGTCGGTCTTTCTCAAGTGCGCCTTTGCCTTTGTCCGGGCGGTGCCCACGCCGGTGTGGGTGCTGCTGGTGCTGGCCTCCATGGGTTTCGGGATGCCTTCGGGAATCGTGGGGCTGGGCTTCCATGTTACCGCTTTTTTCGGCAAGGTCTTTGCCCAGATTTTTGAGGAGGTCCCCGCCGGGACTATCGAAGCGCTCCGGGCTTCCGGGGCGAACCGGGTCCAGGTCTTTTTCGGCGCCCTGCTGCCCTCCTCCCTGTCGGGGATCATTGCCTGGACTGCGCTGCGCTTCGAGACAAACTATGTGGAGGCGGCGATTCTGGGCATGGTGGGCGCCGGAGGGGTGGGTTACACGATACTGGCCGCCATGAGCAGTTACAAGCTGGGCCGGGCGGGGCTCGCGGTGCTGGTGGTTTTTGCCTTCGCCCTGCTGATAGAGCTTGTCAGCACCCGGATAAAGGCCGCCGTGAAGGTTTAGCGGTCACGGAGCGTTTATGGGCGGTTATGGAATGGTTATGGAGCGCTTATGGATAAGATTAGTCTGAGCCGGATCACGGCCTTTGCCGATTCCCGGCGGCTTGAGGCGCTGGCGGGGCTGGCCGCCGAGGGGGAGGAAGTGCGGATCCTCAAGGAGCCGGAAAAAACGATGGTCCTCCTCAGAGTCCGGGAGCCCGTCCGGGGGGAGGATTTCTATCTGGGGGAGATGCTCGCCGTCCACTGTACCGTGGAGTTGGGGGGCGTCCGGGGGGCGGCGGTGATCATGGGGGACGATCTTGCCGGGGTCCGGGCCGCGGCGGTGATTGACGCGCTCCATTCCGGCGGTTTTCCCGGCTTTGCCCTGATCGAGGGGGAGCTTCTCCGTCTGGGTGAGGAGCGGGAGGAGGGGCGGGCCCGGCAGGCGGCCCTGGTCCGGGGCACCCAGGTGATCTTTCAGGCCCTGGAGGACAGGGAGTTATGAAAAGCAAGCATGATTTTGACAGGGTGCACGGCGCCCAGGGGCTGTTCCGCCTTTTTCTGGAGGCCCTGGCGAATCCCGGCAGGGATCTTCCCATGGGGGCCTACACCCGGCAGTTCGCCGCCCACGGGCGCTGGCTTGCCCCGGCGCTTACCCTGCTGGACAACGAAACCCGCTTTTTTTGGGACGGCGAAGCGGCGCTGGGGGAGGAGATTCGTTTCCTTTCCGGGGCCTCCTGCGCGCCCCTCCCGGAGGCGGACTTTGTGTTTCTCTCCGCCCCGGCGGATCCGGCGGGGGTGCTCTCCCAGGTCAAGGCGGGCACCCACCGGGACCCCCACGATTCGGCGCTGATCTTTGTTGCCGCGCCGGGGGATCTTTCCCTGAGCGTTTCCCTCAGCGGCCCCGGCATTCCCCCGGAGGGCCGGGAGCTGGAGCTTTCCCCCGGCGAGGCGGCCTGGGTCAGGGCCAGGGACGATCAGGGTTTTGAGTATCCCTGCGGGGTGGAACTGGTCTGTCTGCGGGGGGACAGCCTCGTGGCCCTGACCCGGAAGGCGGCGGCGGTATGGCCTACGTAGCCGTTTCCGGGGGCCGGGAGGCGGTGGAGCGGGCCATAGCCCTGCTGGAAAAGTACCGCACCGAGGGTTCCAGCGAGCTGGAGGGCGAAGCTCTGGAAAAGCGGATGAGCCTCCTCCTGGCCCGCATCATGGGGGAGGCGGGTTTCTACGCGCCTTCTTATGCGGCTTTGGCCCTGAAACAGTCCGAGGGATCCCCGGAGGAGGCGGTTTTCCTCCTCCGGGCCTACCGCTCGACCCTGCCCCGCTCCTACGAGACTCTGCCCCTGGACGGGGCGGACATGGACCTGCACCGGCGCATCTCCGCCGCCTTCAAGGATCTGGCCGGGGGGCAGTTTCTCGGCCCCACCTACGATTACACCCACAGGCTCCTCAATTTTGATCTTCTGAACGAGGGCCCGGAGGAGACGGCGGCTATTCGCGGGAAGTGGGACGCCGAAGCTGCCGGAACCGGCGCCGGAGACGCTGCTGCCGGAGACGCGCCGGAAGCGCTCAGGGCCCCCCGGCTCTCGGAAGAACTCCGGCGGGAGGGGCTTCTCCGGGCCGGGGCCGCCGCCGCGCCGGAAGCGCCCTGGGACATCACCCAGAAACCCCTGAGCTTCCCCGCCCCCCGCTCAGCCCGGCTTCAGGCCCTGGCCCGCTCGGATACGGGTTTTATCTCCGGCCTGGCCTACGCGGCGATTCGCGGCTTTGGCCCCTCCCACCCCACGGTGGGGGAACTGCGCACCGGGATGCTGGAAGTGATCATCCCTCACCCCGTAGTTCCGGGGGAGACGCTCTGTGTGGGGGAGATTCTTGTTACGGAAACGGAATCCCTTTTCCCGGAAGAGGAGGCCCGGATCAAGAAAGATGAAACCGAAGACCCCCTGCGGATTCTTGGCTCCGGCCAGGGGGACAGGGCCGATGAATCCCCCAACTCCCTGGGCCTGGCTTCCGGCTACGGCATGGTTTTCGGCAGGAACGATACCAAGGCTATAGCCATGTCCATACTGGATTACAGCCTCTCCGCCGCCGGGGATTCCCCCCTGGGTGCGGGGGCGGTTTTGCAGAATCAGGAATTCGTCCTCCTCCACGGGGATTCCCTGGAAATGAACGGCTTCATAGCGCACCTCAAACTGCCCCACTACGTTACCTTCCAGTCGAAGCTGGACCGGGTGCGCCGGGGCCGTTCCGGGGGGCCCTCCGGCGGGGCGCGGGGAGGCGGAGCATGAGGGGCTATAATTTCGCCTTCCTCGACGAGGGCTCCAAGCGGGCCATACGCCGGGCCCTGCTCAAGGCGGTGGCGATCCCCGGCTACCAGGTGCCCTTCGGCTCACGGGAGCTGCCCATAGGCCGGGGCTGGGGTACCGGGGGCATACAGATCACCCTTTCGATCCTCGGCAGGGCGGATATCCTCAAGGTGATAGACCAGGGCAGCGACGACAGCGTAAACGCCGTCTCGATTCGCGGTTTTGCCGCCGCCTGCACCGGCGTTGCAGTTACCACGGATTCCGCCGAGGCTACGGTGATTCAGACCCGGCACCGCATCCCCGAAACGCCCCTCAGAAACGATCAGATTTTGGTCCTGCAGGTGCCGCTCCCGGAGCCCCTGCGCATGGTGGAGCCCCTGGAATCGGTAACCCGCGGGATGCACGCGGAAATGGACTATGCCTCCATGTGGCTGGCCCTCTACGAACACATAGTCCGCACCGGCGAGATTGAGCTGGGGGCGGATTACCCGGTAATGGTGGAGGATCGCTACATCATGATGCCCTCCCCCATCCCCCGCTTCGACAACCCCAAGCTCAACAACAGCCCCGCCCTCTATCTTTTCGGCGCGGGCCGGGAAAAGAAAATCTACGCCCTTCCCCCCTACACAAAGGTAGAATCCCTGAGCTTCGAGGATCACCCCTTCAGGACGGAGGACATGACGGGCCGGGTCTGCCGGCTCTGCGGCGCGGAGAATGTGTTCATGGACGAATTCTTTGATTCCAAAAGCGGGGAAAGGCTCTACCAGTGTTCCGACAGCGGTTACTGCGAAAAAAGGAGAAAGGCGAACCGTGGGTGATTTTGCGCTGAGCGTGGAGGGGCTTACGGTGCGCTACGGGGAGGGCTGCCCCGCCTGCCGGGAAGACGGCGCCGCCGTGGAGCGGAACCGCTGCACCCGCTGCGGGGCCATCTGGGCCGTGCGGAATATTTCCCTCCGGGTGAGGGAGGGGGAGATCCTCGGCATCGTGGGGGAATCCGGGTCGGGCAAATCCACCCTGATGAAGGCCCTGTACCTGGACAGCGGCGTTACCGGGGGGCGCTACTACCTGGGCCGCTATGAGGGCGGGGAGGCCGATGTCTTTTCCCTGAGCCGCCTGAAGCAGCGTTTTATACGGAATCAGCTCCTGGGCATGGTCTACCAGAATCCCCACCTGGGCCTGCGGATGCACTTTTCCGCCGGGGCCAATGTGGCGGAGAAACTCATCGCCGCGGGGAACCGCAATGTGGCCGCCATGACGGAGCGGACCCGCCGCCTCCTTGAGCACATCGAGGTGCCGGTAAACCGGGTCCGGGAGCCGCCCAAAAATTTTTCCGGCGGAATGCAGCAGCGGGTCCAGATAGCCAAGGCTGCGGCGAACAACCCCCCGGTGCTGCTTCTGGACGAGGTAACCACGGGGCTGGATCTTTCCGTGCAGGCCCGGGTGCTGGACCTGATCAAGATGATACAGCGCGAGTCCGGCGTAACCATGATAGTGGTGAGCCACGATCTTGCGGTGGTGCGTATGCTGGCGGACCGTACCGCGGTCATGCTGGACGGACGGGTGGTGGAGCAGGGGCTTACCGATCAGATTCTGGAAGACCCCCGGCACGTCTATACCCAAACCCTGGTTAATTCACTTTTATAGAAAGAGGCTTACCTTGAAAAAATGTATTTTTAATGCCACCGTTGTCGCTCCCGGCGCGCTGCTTCCCAACCATGCCGTGTTCATTCAGGATGATCGTATAGCTTCCGTGACGCCTATGGATTCCCTCCCCTGCCGGAGCCTGGGCAGGGAAGACATTGATTTCTTCGACGCCCGCAACGGCTATGTCATGCCCGGCTTCATCGATGTACATTCCGATTATATCGAAGGCATACTCCAGCCCCGCCCGACCTGCCTCATGGACTTTGAGACCGGCCTGCGGGAAGCGGAGAAGCAGCTCCTGGGGCATGGGGTTACTACCATCTATCATTCCCTTTCCCTCATGAAAAGCGGCGGCGCCCGGGGAAGGCACAGTTTTCGTACCCCCGAAAACCTGGAGCGCCTGGTGGACTGCATAGGGGCCCTCAGCGGCGGGCAGCACCTCATACGGCACCGTTTCCACGCCCGCTATGAAATTGACAACCTTGAGATATACGGCTACCTGCTGCGCCTGATGGACGAGGGCCGGGTCCACGAGCTCTCCTTCATGGATCATACGCCGGGTCAGGGCCAGTACCGGAACCTGGAAATATACGCCCAATCCTACGTTACCTGGGATGCCGGATACAGCGATGCCGCCCTGGAGGATATTCTGGCCGCCGCGAAGAACAAGCCCGTGGCCTCCCACGAAATGCTCAAGCGCCTCTCCCGCCTGGCCCGGGAGCGCGGCATAACCCTGGCCTCCCACGATGACGACAGCCCGGAAAAGCTGGCCTTCATGAAAAACGAATACGGCGTACAAATTTCCGAATTCCCCGTGGAACTGGAAGTGGCCCGGAAGGCCCGGGCCGAAGGGGTGCTCGTGGTGCTGGGCGCTCCCAACATCATGCTGGGGGGCAGCCATTCGGGAAACCTTTCCGCCCTGGAGGCGATCAGGGAGGGCTGCGCGGACATACTCTGCTCCGACTACTACCCCGCGGCGCTGCTTCACGCCGTCTTCAAACTGGAGGCGGAAGGCATACTCAGCCTGCCGGAGGCCGTGCGCATGGTAACCCTCAACCCCGCCAGGGCCATGGGGCTCAGCGCCGACTACGGCTCCCTGGAAGCCGGGAAAAAGGCGGACCTTCTGGTGGTAAAAAAAATTCAGGGCTGCCCCATGATACAGAAATGCTTCATCGACGGCCGCGCGGCGGCGCAGTTTGATTACTACCGGGGCGCGGCGTGACAGAAACGCCCCTCCTCAGCCTGCGCGGGCTCTCCAAGGACTTTACCATCCATCTCCGTACTGTCCGGGGCGGCCTCGTCATCCCCGGCTTCAGCGGCGTATCCTTCGACGCCCAGGCTTCTTCCCTTCTGGCCCTGACCGGCCCCTCCGGCACGGGGAAAAGCTCCCTGCTCAAATGCATATACCGCACCTACCTCCCCACGGCGGGAGAGATCATCTACCGGGCGGAACAGGGCCCCCTGGATCTGGCCTCCGCCGGCGACGGGGCCATACTCTCCCTGCGCCGGAGCGAGATAGGCTACGTGTCCCAGTTTTTCCACGTCATGCCACGGGTCTCGGCCCTGGACATACTCATGGAGCCCCTGCTCACCCGCGGCGTGTCCCGGAGCGAAGCCCTGGAACGGGCCCAGGCGCTGCTTCTGGAGGCGGGTCTGGGCAGGGCCCTCTGGGACATGTACCCCGCCACCTTCTCCGGCGGGGAAAAACAGCGGCTCAACATACTCAGGGCCATCATCACCCGCCCCCGCCTGCTTCTCCTCGACGAACCCACCGCCTCCCTGGACCGGGGCTTCAAGGAACGGATCATGCGGATGATCCTGGACCTCAAGGCCCAGGGCGCCGCCATGGTGGGCGTCTTCCACGATCGGGACGCATTACTTTCCCTCTCGGACCGGCGCTACGACATGAGCCTGGGCCGCTGCTGCGCCGTTGACGAATAGGGAAAAAGCTGGGAGGGAGGAGTGAGAAATGAGGAGTGAAGGGATAGAATATAAGAAGGGGCGCATCCCCGGCGCAAAGCGCCGGGGACCGGGCTATCCGCTGCAATTTTTTTGCCGCTCTGCGGCAAAAAAGATTTCCGCTTCTATCCCTTGCGCGGGCTGAAAACCGCTCTGCGGTTTTCAGCTTGGGAGTTTTGCTGCGCAAAACTCCGTACCCAAACGCAAAGCGTTTGGGCACGAAGGCATGAAGCCTGGGGGAAACATGAAGGTTGATCTGCACGTCCATAGCCACTGGTCAGACGGCTCGCTGCCGGTGGCGGAAATTGTTACATCGGCGAAGCGCCTCGGGCTGGAGCGCATCGCCATTACGGACCACGACACCCTGGCGGGGCAGGAGGAGGCGCTGGCCGAGGGGGAGCGGCAGGGCGTCTCCGTCATACCGGGCATAGAGGTTTCCGCGCTGGACCCCGGCACGGGGCGGAAGGTTCACATTCTGGGCTACGGCATACGGGACGCGGAGACCGTAAACCGGACCTGCCTCCCCTACCTGCAGGACCGCAGCCGGGCGAACTACGAAGCCGCGGCCCTGGCGGAACAGGCCGGTTACCCCACGGACGGGGCGCTTGCGTCCTACGCGGGAAGGCAGGGCATACTCTACCGCCCGCACATCATGCACGCGCTGATGGACCGGGGCTACGAGTCCTCCGTTTACGGGCCTCTCTACGCCAGGCTCTTCGGACCCGGCGGCCTCGCCGTTGTCAAGAGCCGCTATATGAGCGCCGAGGAAGCTGTGCGCCTCGTCTGTGACTGCGGCGGTTATGCGGTCCTGGCCCATCCCTTTTACTACGACTCCCTGGGCCTCCTCCCGAGCCTTGTCCGCTGGGGCCTCTCCGGCATAGAGGCGCTGCACCCCACCCAGGGCCCGGAGCGGCAGCGTCTGGTCCGGGAGCAGGCCGAAGCGCACGGCATCTTTCTCACCGGCGGCAGCGACTTCCACGGCCTCTACTCGGAAGACCCCGTGCCCCTGGGCGGCATGGCGGTGGAAATACCCGCGGACCACCCCCTGGCCCGGCTCGGCTGCCAGGGGGGGCAGGTTTCAGAGCCGGCGCGTATAAACAAAAGAGTCCGCGAATTAAGCGAATTATGACCGCTTGAGAGGATTCCCCTTTGGTCCTATACTGAGCTCCGGGAGCGAGCCCCCGCCCTGAGGGATGGGAGAAGTCCTTCGCTGCATAAGGAGAAACACTATGATCAGCCGTAACCCCGCCATAGCCAACATCAAGGCCGGATACCTCTTTCCGGAAATTGCCAAACGGAGACGGGAATACGCGGCGGCCCACCCGGAGGCCAGGATCATCAGCCTGGGGGTGGGCAACACCACGGAGCCCATTCTGCCCCACATTGATGCGGGGCTGGTGGAAGGCGCCCGGCGTCTCGGCGCGGCGGAAACCTATTCGGGCTACCAGGACGAGGGGCTCGCCGAATTGCGGGCAAAAATCTCCGCCGTGTTCTACCGGGGGGCCTTCACGGAGGAGGAGGTCTTCATTTCCGACGGCGCCAAGTGCGACATAGGGCGGCTCCAGCTTCTCTTCGGCGCCGGGGTCCCCGTGGCGGTGCAGGATCCCTCCTACCCGGTCTACGTGGACGGATCGGTGCTGATCGGCGCGGCGGGGCCCTGGGCGGGTTCCGGCTACGGCGGCATTACGTACCTGCCCTGTACGGCGGAGAACGGCTACTTCCCGGACCTCGCCGGGCTCCCGGAAAACGGGCTCTTTTACTTCTGCTCGCCGAACAACCCCACCGGCGCTACGGCAAGCCGGGAGCAGCTTACGGCCCTGGTGCGGGAGGCGGGGAAGCGGGGAACGCTGATCATATTTGACGCGGCCTACGCGGAATATATACGGGACCCGGCCCTGCCCAAATCGATCTTCGAGATAGACGGCGCGCGGAACTGCGCCATCGAGGTAAATTCCTTCTCCAAGCCCGCAGGCTTCACCGGCGTCCGGCTGGGCTGGACCGTGGTTCCCCGGGATCTCCGTTACGCCGGGGGCGAAAGCGTCAACGCCGACTGGGGCCGGGTCTGCGGCACCATCTTCAACGGCGCCTCCAACATAGCCCAATACGGCGCCCTGGCCGCCCTGGACGGTGAGGGTATCCGGGAGATGCGGGAACTCTGCGACTTCTACCTGGGAAACGCGCGGCTTATCCGCGAAGCCCTCACCGGCCTCGGCGTGTCAAGCGTCGGCGGCGACAATTCGCCCTATATCTGGGCCCATTTCCCCGGCCGGGACAGTTGGGAGGTCTTCGCCGAAATTCTGGAAAGGTGCCAGGTGGTTACCACCCCCGGTTCCGGCTTCGGCTCCGCGGGTGAAAGTTTTGTCCGCTTTTCCGCCTTCGGGCACCGCGCCGATGTGGAGGAAGCCTGTAAGCGGCTCAGCCGCCTGTAGGAGGCCGGGCGGGGCCGCGAGCGGCGTCCCATTCCTGCCCCTAAGGGCTCATTCCACCTTGAACTTCGACACCTCGCGGACCAGTATATCGATGTTATCCTTGTTTTCCCCGCTGATCGCGTTGACCCGGCCTATCGCCGCCTGGATCTGGCTGGCCCCGCTGGACATCTCGCTCATCCCCTGGGTTATCTCCTGAGTCGCCGCTTCCAGATTCCGCCCCTCCTGGATGATCTGCTTGCTCCCCTCAAGCATCTCCCCGGAGCCGCCCTTTACCATGAGGGTCGCCTCGTTCAACTGGCCTATGGCGTCAAGAATCTGCTTGCTCCCCGCATCCTGTTCCTCCATGGCGTTGCGTATATTCTCCTCCTGATCCGACACGGTTCTGACCCCGTTGTCTATGGCCTCGAATTTATTCAACACGCTGTCGGTGGACTTCGTGATCTTGTCTATGGAATCCTTGATCTTCTTGAGAACCGTGGAAATGGTCTTGGACTGCTCCCCGGAACTCTCCGCCAGCTTCCGTATCTCATCGGCCACCACGGCAAAACCCTTCCCCGCCTCCCCGGCGTGGGCGGCTTCGATGGCGGCGTTCATGGAAAGCAGGTTCGTCTGGCTGGCAATATTCTCCATCACCGCATTGATCTCCAGGAGGCCGGCGGATTCGCGGGCTATTTCCTGAATATCCGCCGCCACCTCCTGCAGGCCCGTGCGCCCCACATCGGACGCGTCAATCAGCTCGGTAACATTATCCGCATTCTTGAGCAGGGTTTTGGTAACGGACTGGATGTTGGCGAGCATCTCCTCAATCGCCGAGGATGACTGGGCTACGCTGGAACTCTGGCGGTCCACGTGGCCGTTGAGCTTGTCGATATTGACCGTAATCTGCTCCATCGTCGCGTTGGTTTCGCTCACGCTGGCCGACTGATTGATGACCCGCTCCTGTATGGTCTGTATATGGGCCGTAATCTGGTTGATCGCCGAGGCGGTTTCGCTCATGTTACCGGCAAGCTCGTTCCCTATGTCAAAGAGGGCGGCGGCCTGGTATTTGATGATAATGACAAAATTCTTAATCTTTTCCAGCGTGGCGTTGAAGTAGCGCGCCAAATCGCCTATCTCGTCCCTGGTATTGACCGTTATGGTCCTCGTCAAATCCCCCTCTCCCTCGGAAATATCCTTGAGGGTCAGGGCGACCCCCACGATGGGCCTCGTAATATGCAGGGAAACGAGGAAAATGATCAGCGCCGCCGCAAGCCCCGCGGCCACGGTAAAAATAACGCTGAAGCGTATAAGGTTGTACACCGGCCCCAGCACCGCGCCGATGGGCACGAAACTCACGATGGTCCAGGGCTTTTCCACGGCGGTACTGGCGAAGGGGTAGGCCATTATCACATAATCCGCGGTGATAACCGAGGCGCTCCCGCCGCCGCTCAACGAAGTGGTAACCGCCGCAATACCCTCAGTGCCAAGAATCAGCGCGTCCGCGCTGCGGAAGTCCGCGCCCACCCTGGAAGTATCGTAGTGGGCGGCCACGAGGCCGTTGTTCGCATAAACCACGACATCCCCCGTGCCGTAGGGCCTGTTCTTTGCGGCGGCGGCCTGGGTACCCTCCAGCCCAACCTGAAGCGCCAAAACACCCAACACAGGGCCCGCCCCCCGGTTGATGGGGACCAGAATATCAATAAGGTACTGGGGTTTGCCGTTTACCGTGTGCAGCACCGGATCGGTAACAACATTAACATCCGGGGAAAGCGCGTCCAGAATGCCCTGGTAACCGGCCAGGGGCCTCAGCTCCGGAACCCCCGAAGCCTTGGTCATATAAAAAACAAGTTGGCCGCTCTCCGTTGCCCCCGGCGTGCCCGCATACAGGGCGTCCAGCCCGTCAAAAGCGTTGGGCTGCCAAATCGTATAGGCCCCGATAAATTCGGGAACCACCGTCACCATCATGCCAAGGGCGCCCTGCAGCCCGGCGCGGCGCGCCTCCGCAGGCACATTCTCGTAACAAGTCAGCAGCCCCGTCGTGTTCAGCATCTGTATACACAGATCGGACAGCCCCGCTATCTCCATCGCCATCGAAGCCGACATACTCGTCATATTCTCAATGGCGGACGCCTCCTGCAGCGCGCTGGCCCGCGTAAGCACCACCACCGCAATCGTGGCAATGAGCACGATGGTAACAAGCAGATTGATCAGCGTTAACTTGTGCTTAAGTTTCATGTTCCCCCCTTGCGGGCCCAAAACATTAACCCGTCCGGGGTCTCCCCCGATGAACACACGATGAACAGCAACATTCGGAAGCGGGAAGCTTGATTTGGAAGCTACAAAAAAGTACACGAATTCGAAAAATTATACAAGACAAGGCGGTTTAACCTGAAGAAAGAGGGGAGGGGGCCGAGCCCCCAACGCTCCAGCCGCCACCGGCCGGCGGCCCACCGGGGGGATCCCCTCCCCCCCGGGGGGGGGGCCCCCCCCCCCCCCCCCCCCCCCGTGGGGGGCCGCAGGCC
>JAISQV010000273.1 GCA_031273985.1 Spirochaetaceae bacterium
GTCATGATCAACGGCGTTATCCCGTGTTTCCGCCCCAGGGCCGCGGTCCTTTTCCCCGCCTCGAATATTTTCCGCGTATCGTTCCTTTCAAGGATGATCAGTATATTGATATCCGAAAAGCCCCGCCGGTAGCCGCCCCGGACGGCGCTCCCATAGAGTATCACCGCCCCCAGATCCCCGCCGAAGACGGCTTCGATCTCCGAGGTAAATTTCCGCGCTATGTCGTTCTGATCTTCCTGATGGTTCCCGGACACGGTACCCTCCTGTCAGAATAGTACTTCATTTTTCACTTTGACGCAACAAAAGGCCCGCTTCCCCCAGGTCAGCGCATATAAGAATTTTTGTCCACAGATTTTCACCGATTAAGAAGATTTTGAAACGAAAAATCCGTGTAAATTCGCGGACTATTTTAGTTTTCCCTCCGCTTAACTTGTTGGCAGTGGTTCACGGAACGTTACCGGAGCAGAATGTCCATCTTTGCCTGCATGGTCGCCTGGATATAGGTGCGTATCTTGATCCGCACATCCGGGTCTATGCGCTGGGTAAAGAGGAATACGTATATTTTCGTTCTTCCGTCCATGCGGCTGCCAAAGACTATGCCCTCCGCCTTGAGAATCATGCTCTGGAGCTTGATCTGCATATCCTGACAGAGGGTGTTCTTTTCCAGGTCCGGATCGACGGCGAAGGCGCAGGAGAGACCCACGACGCTTATATCCTTGATAACGCCCTTGTAGTAGTCGCTGTTGTGGGGAATGTTTATCGTGGTCAGGGCCTCGTTCTCCGAGGTTGCCCGGATGTACTTTCTCCGGCCCCGGGCGTCCACGGCCTGCAGAAAACCGTACAATTGTTTGACGGTTTTAAGGGTATCGGCGCGGTCCACCACGGTGAAGCCGCAGGGCAGCTTCATGATTTCATTGTATTTCCTGGATTTTGCCTCATCGCTTACCATGGACAGAATGCCTATCTTGATTCCGGCGAGAGCCGGTTCGGTGGACACCATTCTTATCCAGCTGTCCCAGTCCTTTTCGGAAAGCCCGTCATCAAGGTTGATGAATACAATGGAATCGGGAAAGCGCCGGAGGGTCCGCCTTAACTTGTCGTGACTCCTCACATGGTAGACCTCATACTCCTGCTGCACCAGCTCCCAGGCAACTTCATTCTGGATGAGCGCCGAGGGGTAGAGGAAGAAAATTTTCTTCCCGGTCATTTCGGTGTCGTTACCGGCCATGCGTTTATGATATGCTAAAGAATATGACAATACAAGCATTGGCCGGGAGGGGCCGGGGGGCGGCCCTTTTTACGGCGGCGCGGTTCCTTTCGGGGCCGCTCTTTTCGGCGCTGCTCCTTTTGGGCTGCGCTCAAAGGCCCCCGCAATCGGAATTCGTGCTGGGAACGTTCTGCACGGTTAACCTCTACCGCAGCGGGAAAGCTTCGCTCTACCGGGAAGTTTTCGGCCGTCTTCATGAAATAGAGGGGATCATGAGCGTTAACCTTCCCGGTTCCGATGTCAGCGCGGTCAACGCCGCCGCGGGGCAGGCCCCGGTGCCGGTACGCCGGGAAGTTATTGAGGTACTGGAGACCGCCCTGCGCTATGCCGCCGAAAGCGGCGGGGCCTTTGATCCTTCCGTGGGCCCCCTGGTGAGGCTTTGGGACATAGGCGGCGCCGCCCCGAGGGTCCCCGGCGATGAAGAGATAGCCGCAGCCCTTTCCCTGGTGGACTGGCGGGATGTGGTTGTGGACAGCGGCGCGGGGACGGTGTTTCTCCGCCGTCCGGGAATGACCCTTGATCTGGGCGGTATTGCCAAGGGTTACGCCGCCGATGAAGCCGCGGCGCTGCTCAGAAAGCGGGGGATAGGGCGGGCTGTTTTGGATCTGGGGGGTAATGTCTACGTTCTTGGCGAGAAGGAGGGCGGCGCTCCCTGGCTGGTAGGAATTCAGAACCCCCTGGAGAACCGGGGCGAGGCCATGGCGAGTCTGGCTCTGGAGAAAAACCGCTCTGTGGTAACGTCCGGCTCCTACGAGCGTTTCTTTGAACAAGAAGGCCGCCGCTATCACCATATCCTCTCCACCCGGAGCGGACGCCCCGCCGAAACCGGCCTCCTCTCGGTAACGATTATCGCAGAGTCCTCCATGACGGCGGACGCTCTCTCCACGGCTGCCTTTGCCCTGGGTTGGGAGCAGGGGGCCCGGTTCTTTCAGGACCCATCGGGGCCCGCGGCGGTCTTTGTGTTTGAGGACCTCAGCGTCCGCCTTACTCCGGGGGCGGAGGGACTCGTTACCCTGGGCCCCGGTTTCAGGCTCCTGCCCTGAGGCCCTGCCGCGCCTGAGCGGATTAGGGGCGGGGCCGGGGGGACGTTGCTGCTGAAGCCGCTTTGCGGCTTCAGCTTGGGAGTTTGCTTCACCGCCTGTGGCGGTTCCGCAAACTCCAGCGAGGACTTACGGGGCGTTGCTGCTGAAAGCCTGCGGCTTTCAGCTTGGGAGTTTGCGCTCTGCGCAAACTCCGGGAGAAGGCCGGGGGCGTTTGGGGGGGGGGGGCCCCCCACCGGGGTG
>JAISQV010000284.1 GCA_031273985.1 Spirochaetaceae bacterium
TACGCCCGGCCCACGGTGCCGGGCTACCCCCTCTGCGGGGGAGCACGATGGGCAGCCGCAGGCTGTCTGCGGGAAAATTTGACCTGCTCCGGCGCACATAAATTCCCCATGTACCATAAAGTACCCTCCGCCTTTAGGCGGAGGAGTGCGCCGCGGCCCCCCGCAACGCCCCCCGGCCTTCTCCCGTTACCCGTTGGGGGGTCGATGCCTTGTCTTCCGTAGTACGCCTTCGTGTACTTCTTGGTTTTCTCTTCCTTCTGCGCCTTCGCGCCATCCACGCCTTTACTTTTCCTTAAACCGCAGTGGAAAAGTGTAAAATCTTCGTATATTGTCGCTTGGCGCTCCTCCTGTGATCTATGCGTTTATCCTGCCTGACTTCCCCTTCAGCTTGACAACCGCCCCTGCAGAAAGTAGGCTATTGGCGAAGAGGAGGCTTTGGTATGCGTAACTACACCCTGATTCTGCCGGTTCTGCTTTCCCTGGGCTTTTTCGCGGGCTGCGCGTCGGGTCCCCGGGTTACCTATGTTGACGGGGGCAGCCAGAGGGACCTTTCGGGCCGCTGGAACGCCGCCAATGTCAGGACCGTCTGCGACACCCTCATCGCGGGCTGCCTCGGCTCCCCCCGGGTCGACGCCTTTGTGGAGAACTTCCGGCGCGGCCACGGGGGGCGGCTCCCGGCGGTGGTCATAGGTGAGTTCACCAATGCCACCAGCGAGCATATAGACACGGGGATCATAGTCCGGCAGATGGAGCTCGCCATCGATTCCAGCGGCAAGCTTCAGTTCGCCGCCGGCGGGGCCGTGCTGGACTCCCTGCGCACGGAACGGCAGGGACAGTTGGGCTGGGCCTCCGAAGAATCCGCCCTGGCCCTGGCCAATGAAACCGGGGCCAACCTCATGCTCACCGGAACGATACGCTCCATAGTGGACAGGGCGGGCGGCCGGCAGAACAGCTCCTACTTCGTAAGCGCAGAACTTTGGGACATTGAGAGCAGAATCCGGCTCTGGATAGGGGAGGATTCAAGCATAAACAAACAAATCGAATACCCCTCCTACCGGCCCTGATGAAAGGTTTCCGCCCGCTGCTCTGCGCCGGGGCAGTGGTTTTCCTTTCCTGCGTTTCCTCCCCCGGCGCCTACAGGCACATAGACGCGGGGGTGGATGCCGGTGATTTTGAGGGGGCCCTGGCCGCCCTGGAGAGCGGCCGGCAGGGGCAGGAACTCTATTTGCCCGGCGACGCTATACTCCTCTACCTTGACCGGGGTATTCTGGAGCATTACGCGGGCCGTTACGGGGAATCCGCCGCAGACCTGGAAGCGGCGGAAGACCTGATCCGGGCGGCCTATACCAGAAGCATTTCCCAGGGAATAGCCTCGTATATACTGAACGACAATGTCCGGGACTATGCCGGAGAGGACTACGAGGATCTTTACATCAATGTCTTTGCCGCCCTGGATTATTATCACCGGGGCGATTCCCAGGGCGCCCTGGTGGAGATCAGAAAGCTCACGGAGAAACTTGATTTTCTGGCGGCAAAGTACGCTGAGGACGCCGCCCGCATCGAAGAGTACGCCCGCTCCCGGGTGGAGGGTATTACGCTGCCGCAGGCGCCGCCGCCGGTTAATCTGGCGGACTCCGCCCTGGCCCGGTACCTCAGCGGGATCTTTTACCGGGGCATGGGGCTCCGGGACGACGCCCGCATTGATTTTGCGAGGCTCGCCGATCTCTGGGGCGCCTCCCGGTCCGTCCAGTCCGGGCCGCTCCCCAAAGCCCTGGCGCTCTCCGGCCCGCGGGGGCAGGAGCGCAATGCGGAACTCGACATACCGCCCGGTCAGGCCCGGCTCAACGTGCTGGGTTTTACCGGCCTGGGACCGATCAAGGTTGAGGAGCAGGTGCGGGTATTTTTCCCCTTTCCCTATGTCCCCGACGGCTACATCACCATTCCCGCCCTGAGGGAGCGGCCCAGCGTGATCAACGGGGTGGAGCTTACCGTGGAAGGCCCGGCCTACTCCGGCTCCGTGGGGCTTTACCCCATCGAAAACATGGGGGCCGTCATGGCCGCGGCCTTTTCCCAAAAGTACCAGGTAACGCTGGCCAAGACCTTCGTCCGCACGGTTATCAAATACCTGGCCGCAGAGATGGCCGGCCGCTCCGCCACCGAGCAAAGCGGCTCCGAGCTCTTCGGCTTCATCGCCGCCCGCGCCGCCAAAGCCGCGGCGGACGCCACGGAGCGCGCCGACACCCGCTCTTCCCGCTACCTGCCCTCCCTGGCCTGGGCCGGCGGGATCAACCTTCCGCCGGGGAACTACGCCGTGACGGTGCGCTTCCTCGCCGGGAGCCGCGTGGTATACACCCGCATCTGCGATTCGGTACCGGTGGCGGCCGGGCGGACCAACCTCATCGAGGTGGTCTCCCTGCGTTAGCCCCGCCCCGTCCTGTAGGTAGGCGCGGGGACAAATAAAGAATTTAACCACGGACCACACGGACGGCACGGACTTTTTGTGAGAAATCAAGGCTTCTCCCGGAATATACACAGGTATAATGCAGACTGTATTAGCCGAAACCGCCCTCTTCTCTACTCTCTTCTTAACTCCTAACTTCTCCCTTCTCACTTCGCTCTCCCCTGTAGTATAATGCCGGCGAGGAGCCGTCAATGACAGCAGACGATGAAGAGGTCCTGCTCGTAACGTGGGACGACAAGTATTCCGTGGGCATTCCCCTGATCGATGAGCAGCACAAGGAACTTATCAATCTTACCAACGAGCTCTACCAGGGCTGCCGCACGGGAACGGAGGAGGAGAAGCGCGCCTACTTTCTCAAGACCGTCAAGTCCGCCGTGGAATATGTAAAGTATCATTTTTCGGCGGAAGAAAAGATGCTGGAGAATATCAAATATCCCAAATACGCGGAACACAAAAGACAGCACGAGGCCTTTATTCAGCGGCTTCTGGCGGATGTAAAGAGTTACCAGGAGGGCATGAAGCTGGTGCCCAATTCCTTTGTCCGCTTTCTCAGGGACTGGATACTCTCCCATATCGCCATGGAGGATACCCAGTACGCCCGCTACATACTGGACCTGAAAAAGAAGGGGCAGCTTCAGCCGAAGTAAGGGAGCCCGCAACCGGGCGGGCGGAACCCTGGCGGCGGGGTATGGGGGGGAAGCCCCGCCTTTTGACGCACCGGCGCTGTCCCCGCGGAAAGGGCTGTCAGTTTATGGTTGTAATCTCCTGCATGGACGATTCAAGATCGTGGGTCTTGTCCATCATGTCGTGGTAACCGGTCTTGATGGCTTCCGCGTATTCCCGCAACTGTACCAAGGCTGTGATAATCTCCCTGCTCCCTATGGATAGTTCCCCCAGGCTGTTGATAAGCTCCGTCATGGTGTTGGCAAAGCCGTTTATCTCTTCGGTCATTTTGTCGATGAGGCCGCCGGTTTCAGAGGAGCGGGAGGTGGTCTCGTTGATGCCTTCGATGACGTCCTTCAGCGTATGGCCTATGCTTTGGGAATTTTCCCGGGTCGTTTCGGAGAGCCGGCGGATTTCCCCGGCCACCACGGCAAAGCCCGTGCCCGCGTCCCCGGCGTGGGCCGCCTCAATGGCGGCGTTCATGGAGAGGAGATTCGTGTTGGCGGCAATGCCGCTGATCACCTTGATCGTGGAACTGACTCCCTCCACACCCCTGGCAATGTTCCCCACCGCTTCGATGGTTTTGCGCATGGAAGACCGGCCCTGTTCCACATTGCTTACCAGCTCCTGAATCGCCGCCTGCTTCTTTTGGGCCATGCCGGCGGTGTTGTTGATCGTAGCCATCATCTCTTCGATGGCCGCGGAGGATTCCTCAATGGCGGAAGCCTGCCGGATAATCTGATTGTTGAGGTTGTCTATCAGCTCGTTGATGCCCCGCATGAAGCCGAGGGATTGTTCGATCTGATTGTTGAGGCGTTGGTTTATACGTTCAATGGTTTCCCGGTCCTTTTCAATTATGGAAAGATCGTAGTGGTGGCAGTTTTCGGGCCGGTTGAGTCCGTTGAAGATCGCTATCGCCATACCCCGACAGCTCCCGTATCCGCAGGTGTTGCAGTCGTATATGTCCTCTTCGCCGTATTTTCGCAGGCTCTTATAGACTTCCGTCAGTGCTTCGCCGTCCGGTATCTTGATGGCGTAGTTTCCCGAAAGGTCCTGGTAGGAACGGGCGTACAGGCCCTCTTTCCAGTAACGGGACAGCACCTTGTTTACTTTTCTCCGGTTCCTGCGCGGCAAAGAGGAGCCGCCGTAGGCGGCTTCCACTTCCGCCCGGCGTTTCCAGACGGGGGCTTCCAGTATATCCACCGGGGTTTCACTGTTCAGGGTGCCGGTTCCGCCGTTGCAGCCCTTTTCGCAGTTAAGGCAGTCCACAAGGAGGGGAAGCCCGCCGTCTTTGCCGCCGCCGGAGCTTATGGTTTTGGACACGTCCGCCAGATAGGGGTAAATGGTATGGATCCCTTCGATCTTCCGCGTTACCCTGCCCATGCCGGGATTGTCCCGTTCCACGGTGATGAGGAGGCCGCCGGGGACGGGGAAACTTACCGCCCGTTCAGCCGGCGGGTTGTCGTAGTCCTCCGCCCTGAAAGAGCCCAGGTCCGCGCCTTGCCGTTCCAGGTAATCGTGCAGCCTGCTAAAGGTAACGTTATAGTCCCCCATGCCCGTTTCATCGAATTCCCGACGCTTGGCGATGCAGGGAGAAAGGACGGCGATCTTGTGATCCCGGTACTGCGGGTAGTATTCCCGGATCATTTTTATGGTATGCAGCATGGGGCTGTCCGCGGGGGCAAGATGGGGAATGAGTTCGGGATGGTAGATTTCGATATACGTAACAATCGCCGGGCAGGGCTGGGATATGCAGAAAGAGGGGCGCTGTTCTTTTATGTAGCGCAGATAGGAAAAGACGGTAAGTTCAGCGCCGAAGCTTACGTCAAAAACAGCGCGCACACCCCGGGATTTCAGATAGCCGTTCAAATTAAGATACTTGCCGGGAAAATTGGAAGCCGCCGCCGGCGCCACGATGGCGATTACTTTTTCCTTCCCTTCCAGGGCGCCGAAGAAGCGCTCCGAATCGTCCACGATGAAACGCGCCTTGTGGGTACAGGCGTGGATACAGTTTCCGCAGCCTATACAGAGGTCGTGGTTTACGGAAACCTTTTCCCCTTTACCGTCGTTACAGTATTTTACCGGACAGGCAGCAATACAGGCGTGACAATTGACACACCTTTCCTCGTCGATACCGATAACCGCCGTCAACCCCTTTTTTGGCATATGCATCTCCATTCCGGTTATTTCCAGTTCGTGCGTCTTATCAGGAAAAGAACGTACAGACCGAATGTTGAACTTCACGATGCGGGCGCATCCCCGGCAGGACCGCAAGCGGCCAGGAAGCCGTGCCGGAAAAACCGGCCTGCGCGGGGACGGGCTATGCGCTTCTATCCCTTGTGCAGGCTGAAAACCGCAAGCGATTTTCAGCCTGGCAAAAAATTCCCCGGGCTCATTACTTCAAGCAGCTAACCCGGACCGTACCATTTCTGCTGAAGTATCCATAACGGAAGACGGAAAAAGAGTCAAGCCCAACAGGGCCGCCCAACAGGGCCGCCCAACAGGGCCGCGCATATCGATTTCCAAACACCTCTAAATTACAGAGAACTGAAGAATTTAACCACAAAGGCGCAGATCCACTTGGGCGCTTTTCCTTGTCTTCCTTCGTGAGCCTTCGTGCATCCTTCCGTGCCTTTGTGTAAATTCTTCATTCCTTCATGCGCCTTTACTTTTCCTTGGACCACAGCGGGAAGTGTAACGCTTGGTCTTTCCTTGTAAGCCTGCACTTTGCGGTTGATTTTTTTCGTCAAAATCAGGCGCCTTCGGGGTACTCCCAGGAGTCGCCTGGTTTATATGCGCCGGCCCCGCGTTGTTTGACACCGGGCCTGATACCGGATATGATTTGGAGACAGGATGGCTTTTCAAATGAAAAAGATCACCAGAGCGGTTTCCGCCCCGGCGTACCTGCTCATGATCGCGTTTGCGGCGGGATGCGCGGTTAACGGTATTGATGATGACGGAAAAGACGCGGTACGTGTTGTCTCTGTAACGGCGAAAGCGCTTCAGGACCCTTATGGCGAAGACAATCCAGCGGCGGCGCAGGCGGCCAGGGGAGCTAATGATTTTGCGTTCCGGCTGGGCGCGGCGCTGCTTGCGGATCAAACCGGCGGTAGAAATTTTGTGTGTTCGCCCTATTCCGTATGGGTCCCCCTTGCCGCCCTGGTCAACGCTACCGATGACGAACACAAGGCTGCGCTCCTGACGGCCCTGGGCGCCTCCGGCCTTGGCGAAGCGGAACTAAACAATGCGGCCTCGCGTATGCTCTACGATCTGACAAGGCAGCGGGATAAAAAAGACGCGGAAGAATACGGGGGGCAATACCATGACCCGCTTAAAATCGCCAACGCGGTTTTTGCCGACTATAGGGCGACGCTCAAAAGGGATTTTGCCCAGATCTTTATGGATTATTACCGGGGCAGCTCACTACAGGTAGACTTTGGCTCCCGGGACGCGGTTACAGCCGTAAACAAATGGGCCGGCGATAACACGGAAGGCCTGATCACCGATATTGTGCAGGAATTTGATCCCGCGACCGTCGCCGCCATAGCCAACGCCATTTATTTTTCCGACAGATGGGGATGGGAATTCGATCCCCATGAGACAGAAAAAGATACGTTCCACGCGCCCTCCGGCGATACGGAGGCATTTTATATGCTGCGCGAAGGCAACGATCAAGTGTACTATGAGGATGACAGGGTACAGGCCATGCCCCTGGGTTTTAAGACCGGCGGCGGTATGTATATCATTCTTCCGAAAGACGGCGGCGCGGCGGAACTGCTTTCCTCCATGGACAGCGCTTACTTCGATGAAATACAGGGAAATGCTTTCCGTGCGGAGGGCAAACTGCTGCTGCCGCGTTTTTCCATCGAAAGCGGTGTAATGCAGTTAACGGACACGCTTAGGGCGCTCGGCGTCCCCCTGTTTGACGAATTGGCCGCCCCGCTCACGGGCCTGCTGGAGGAAGTTCCTGTATGGCTTTCAAGCGCGGCACACATGGCGGTGATAAAGGTTGACGAAAAGGGCACGACCGCCGCCGCCGTAACGGTGATGGAGGGGGCTACCTCATCAGGGCCGCCCGAGCCCGCCGAACCCTTTGAAATGATCTGCGATAAGCCGTTTGTATTTGTACTGTACGGAAACACCTACGACGGCGGCAGCCAGGTATTATTTACCGGCGTTGTTAACCGGCCCCAAGCGCACGATTAACCACGGACAACACGGACGCTTGGCTCGAAGCATTTCATTTTCCGTGTGGCCCGTAATTGATTCCTTGATTAAGTGAACGCAGATGGCGCCTGCATCGTGGACGCTCCCCCAAAAAGCCCGTCCCAACAGGGAGTGTTGCTGCTGAAGCCGCAAAGCGGCTTCAGCCTGGGAGAAGGGCGGGGCGTTGCGGGGCGGAGCCCCGCACGGGGGTAGCGTAAAAGCGTTTTGGCGCAGCCAAAACCTTTGGAGCGTAGGGGGCTCGGCCCCCTCCTGATTCTCCGTCTTGCGCGGCTTCCGCTAATGGCCTACCTTGTGGCATGGACTATGACTGTATCGTTGTCGGCGGGGGGCACGCGGGGATAGAGGCGGCGCTGGCTGTTGCCCGGCTGGGTTTTCGGGCGCTGCTGGTTACGCAGAACCCTGACCGTATAGGCGCTTTGTCCTGTAACCCCGCGGTGGGGGGGCTTTCCAAGGGGAACCTGGTGCGGGAGGTGGACGCGCTGGGCGGCGAGATGGGGAAGCTTACCGACAGGGCGATGATTCAGTACCGGGTGCTGAACCGTTCCAGGGGGCCCGCAGTGCAGGCGCCGAGGGCGCAGGCGGATAAGTATGTGTACAGCCGGGAGGCCCGGCGGGCGCTGGAAGGGCAGCGGGGGCTTTCTATTTTTATGGATACGGTTACGGAGCTGATCGTGTCCGGGTCCGGGGAGGAGCTTTCGGCACGGGCCGGGGAGCGGGTGCTGGGGGTAGTTACCCGGCGCGGGCATAGTATTTCTGCGCCGGTAGTAATACTGGCGGCGGGGACCTTCATGGAGGGGCGGGTCTTTATCGGTGAGTACGATGCGCCGGAGGGGAGGCTGGGGGAGGAGGCCGCCCTGGGGCTGGGGGCCTATTTGAGGCGGCGGGGCTTTCCTGTGGGGCGGCTCAAGACGGGGACTCCGGCGCGGCTGGCCGGGGATTCGGTGGACTATGCCAGGATGGAGCGGCAGGACGGGGAGAGGCCGGCGCCTTTTAGTTTTGACGCAGGGGAGCGGGAGGGCCTCTGGGAGGCGGAATTGCCCCAGGTTCCCTGCTGGATTACCTACACGAACAGCGC
>JAISQV010000275.1 GCA_031273985.1 Spirochaetaceae bacterium
GTGCCAGTGTTTGGTTCCCCTGGTTATCCCCACGATGGCGCCCCGGGCGTACTGATCCCAGTGGGGCGCGCCGAGGCCGGTAAAGGCCGGGACTATGTAGACCCCGCCGGAGTCTTCGACTTTGCCCGCGTAGTACTCCGCATCGGCGCTGTCGCTGATTAGCCGGAGTTCGTCCCGGAGCCACTGAATCACGGCGCCCCCGGCAAAGACGCTCCCCTCCAGGGCATAGCACAGATCCTCCCGGCGGGAGGGCCCCCCCGTCCCGGCGGCGATGGTGGCGACCAGGCCGTTTTTACTTTCGCAGGCTTCGGTTCCCGTGTTCATGAGGAGGAAACAGCCCGTGCCGTAGGTGTTTTTCGCCTCCCCCTTTTCAAAGCAACACTGGCCGAACAGGGCCGCCTGCTGATCCCCCGCGGCGGAGGCAATGGGAATCTCCGCGCCCTGAATGTTTACCGTGCCGTACACCACGCTGGAGGGCCGCAGCTCCGGCAGCATCTCCCTGGGAATGTCCAGGGCCGACAGTAATGTCTCGTCCCAGTCGAGGCGGTGTATATCGAATATCATGGTCCGTGAGGCATTGGTGTAATCTGTCGCGTGAACCCTGCCGCCGGAGAGCTTCCAGACAAGCCATGTATCCACGGTGCCGAAGAGAATCTCCCCCCGGCGGGCCCGCTCCCTGGCCCCCGTTACATGATCCAGAATCCATTTAATCTTGGTGCCGGAAAAGTATGCGTCCGGCACGAGGCCGGTAGTTTTCCTGATGTGTTCCCCCAGGCCGCCGGCAACAAGGCTGTCCACCAGGGCGGAGGTGCGGCGGCACTGCCACACGATGGCGTTGTAGAGGGGGCGGCCCGTGGCTTTCTCCCACAGTATCGTTGTTTCCCGCTGGTTGGCTATTCCCAGGGCGGCAATGTCACGGACATTGATTCCTTTCCGGGCGATAACTTCCATCATCACGGCGTATTGGGAGGAATATATCTCCATGGGATCGTGTTCCACCCAGCCTTCCTGAGGGTAGAGCTGGGTAAATTCCTGCATGGCCGCGCCTATAATATTCTGCTCCGCATCGAAAAGCACCGCCCTGGAACTTGTGGTGCCCTGATCCAGGGCCAGAATGTAACGCATGGTCAAACCCCCTTTCGCGCCACGGCGATAAGGCTCCGGGCCCGCCGGTCGTAGGGCGATTCGTCCCAGCCGCCGTAGAGTTCCACCGTGCCGAAGCCCGCGTCCAGAAGGAGGCCCCTCAGCTCCGTGGCCGCGTAGAGGCGCTGGGTAAAGGTCTTCTCTATGCGGCGGCCTTGCCGGTTTATCAGAATCCACCGATTCTTGAGGGTTCCCCAGGAATCCAGGGCCTCGTATTCGGTAAGCACCAGGAAGCCCGCCCGTTCAAACCATTCGGCTTCCACAAAGTCCCGCACGGCCATCTCCTTTCCCAGGGTCTCTATGATGAAGGCTCCGCCGGGCTTGAGGGATTCGCAGACATTGCGGGCCGTGAGCCGGTCGTCGGCGGGGTCCCGGAAGTAACCGAAGGAGATGTAGAGGTTAAGCGCCAGGTCGAAGGCCCCGGGCCGCTTGAAGGCCCGCATATCGGATTCAACAAATTCCGCCTCCAGCCCTTCGCCGGCGGCGTCCTCCCGGGCCAGGCTCAGGTAGGCCGGGGTGATGTCCACCCCCGTGGCGGCAAAGCCCCGGCGGGCCAGCTCCAGGGTGATGCGCCCGAAGCCGCAGCAGAGGTCCAGCACCCGGGGGCCTTCCCGCCGCGCGTCCCCGCCGCCGGGGGCGTAGAGGGGGAGGCGCGCCATGCGGGTAAGGCCGTCGGCCACTTCGCCTACCTCGGACCAGCGCCGATCGTCAAACATGATGGGGGCGTACTCCTCCCAAAAGCTTTCGTCGTTAAACCATTCCCTGTCAAAAGTCATGCGTCCCCCTTCTTATCGAATTTCATAATCCGGGCGCGAAGGCCCGCGCCGTACCGCTTTTCGTGCCCCGGTTTGAAAGTTCCCCGCCCGGCGCTCATCGCAGGGGGAATTTGTGTAGAATATTTTTTACCAAAATTTTATCGGCTTTTGTTTTTGCTGTACTTGCATAATAAAATTCCTGCAATACCTGTGTTGAAATAACGGGTTTTTCCTTCTCGCTGACTTGTATAAAAATATTTTGAGCCCTTTTTTGTTTATTGATATTATTTGTGTCAAGAGTGTATACTGATATATTTGTATCAAAAAATATTTTAGCCACGATGTAATTCTTCCCTTGTCCATTTTTTCCCTTTGAAGAACCGTCGGATTGATTCATTAATTCAATAGTTTCATTAAGCCAATTTTTTGAGGATGATTTTACTGTTTCGATAATTAAATTCCTGACGAGTTTATTAAATGATATATTATTCTTTTGCGCGTATTCCCGGCCCAGGGTTAGGGTCTCTTCATCTATTGCCAAGGTTATATTTTTCATGTATATCCCCTTTTACATAATAAGTGTATACACATAATTTATCAATGTTTTTTGGGTATTTTCAACTTTTTGCCCGCCGCCGCCTCATTTTTCCCCCGCCCTCAGATTTTTACCCCGGTAATTTCCTTTGTGGAAAGCCGCGTCCCGTTGGCCTTGAGGCTTTTTACGGCAAAATTCTGGGCCTTGAAAGTCTCCTCCAGCACCTTGAGCCGGGGCTTGGGCTTGTACACGGCGGTAAAACTGAATTTGGGCCGGGTGTCTACATGAAGCACCGCCGCGCCCGTGGGGACGAGGCTGTACTCCTTGTTCATGATCCAGCCCTCGATCCTGCACCGCTTGATACAGGAATGCCCCGCCGCGTCCCGGTAGATCGCCGTGAACACAAGCCCTGCCAGGGCCTCCTTGTCCGCCCGGGCGATATACCAGGCGCCGGGCCCCACGAAGGTTTTCTCCGGCAGGTCCGCCACAAACCAGGAGCCGTCCTTCCGGATCGTCAGCACCCGGTCAAAGGGCGAAAAATCCGCCACCTTTTCCCCCTCCACGGCGGTGCCCAGGTAGCCCGTGGCGCGGTCATACTTGAGGGGGACATCCCCGACAACTTCCTTAATGTCAATCTTTTCGAAGGTCCCCACCTGGGTCCGCCTCTCCCCCTGGCCCTCCCCGGCCCGCACCTTGGCGATGATCCCGTCCAGAAAACCCAGGGCGTAGGCAACGATACTCTTCAGATGCCCGTCAATCTCCTTGATCCGGGCCTGTATGGCCTGCATCTCGTCTTTGGCCTTGTTGATGTCGTAGAGGGATATTCTGCGTATGGGGATTCTCAAAAGGTGCTCCACATCGTCATGATCCACGCCCCGGCTCCCCACCTCCTTCATAAAGGGCTTGAAGCCCTTCAGCACCGCGTCCTCCACAGCTTCGGCGGTCTTCATCTTTTCTATGCCGCTGTATATCCGCTCTTCGATAAAGATCCGTTCCAGGGTGCGCAGGTGCAGCTTATCCTGCTGCTCCTGCTTTTCAATCTTCAGCTCTTTGGTCAGAATCGCTACCAGTTGTTTGGCGTGGTGCTGAATCACTTCCGTTACGGTCATCACTGCGGGCAGGCTGTTTTTTATCACCAGAAGATTCACCGAAATGGACTGTTCGCATTCGGTAAAGGCATAGAGGGCGTCCACCGTCTCTTCCGCGTAGACCCCGCGGGCCAGCTTTATCTCTATCTCCACCTTTTCCGTGGTATAATCGCTGATCGACTGAATCTTTATCCTGCCCGCCTTGGCAGCATTTTCTATGCTGTTGATGAGGCTCTCCGTGGTGGAGCCCGGAGGGACCTCCCGGATCACGATACGCTTGGGGTCTTCCGTGTCGAGCTTCGCCCGGACCAGCACCCTGCCGTTCCCGTCCTGATAGTCCGACACATCCACTATCCCGCCGGTGGGAAAATCCGGGTACAGCCGGAACTTCTTCCCTTCGAGACAGGCTTTCTCCGCTTCCAGCACCTCGATAATGTTATGCGGCACTATCTTCGTGGACATCCCTACGGCTATACCCTCGGCGCCCATGACAAGCACCACAGGTATCTTTGCGGGAAAAAGCACCGGCTCCCTGTTGCGCCCGTCGTAGGAATCCGTGTACTCCGTAAGCTTGGGGTGGTAGAAAACATCCTTCGCCAGGGGCGTAACCCGGCACTCGATATAGCGCGCCGCCGAGGGGGCGTCGCCGGTATAAATATTGCCGAAGTTCCCCTGCCGCTCAATAAAATAATCCTTGTTCGCCAGCACCACCAGCGCCGACCCGATGGAAGCGTCCCCGTGCGGGTGGTACTTCATGCAGGAGCCCACCACATTGGCCACCTTGTGAAATTTCCCATCGTCCATCTCGAACAGCGTATGAAGAATACGCCGCTGCACCGGCTTCAGCCCGTCTTCCAAATCAGGAATCGCCCGGTCCTTGATCACATAAGAAGCGTATTCCAAAAAGTTGCGGTCAAAAAGATTCTTAACGTATGCCAAAACAGTTTTTCATCCTCAT
>JAISQV010000276.1 GCA_031273985.1 Spirochaetaceae bacterium
ATCTGCTCCCGGTCCTACTACCGCCAACTGGTCCTGGCCGGGGTCAAGGTCTACGAGTACTCCGGCGGCTTCAACCACTCAAAGACCTTTGTCTCCGACGATCAGGTCGCCACGGTGGGCACCACCAACCTGGACTTCCGCAGCCTCTACCTCCACTTCGAAGACGGCGTCTGGATGTACGGAAACCGCACCGTTCAGGCGGTGAAAGAAGATTTCCTCAACACCCTGCCCGTCTGCCACAGAATCACCCTGGAAGACTGCGCCCGCAATGCGCTTCAGCGGGCCGTCCAGGATTTCCTGCGCCTCTTCGCGCCGTTAATGTAGGGATTCATAAGACTGTTAGAGTTTTGCGCAGCAAAACTCCGGGGAGAAAGCACGGGGCCTGGGATGGGCCGGGGGCCTTGCGGGCTCCCCCGCGAACCCTCCCTCGCGCAAGCGAGTTCTTAGCGGGTTCTTGGGGGGGTATCCCGCCCCTCCCCCGCCGACAGGCGGGTTCTTAGGGGGTTTGGGGGGCATCGAGCCCCCCAACAGGGGGCGTTGCGGGGGGCTGGCCCCCCGCACGGGGGTAGCCCGGCACCTTGGGCCGGGCGTAGGGGGCTCGGCCCCCTCCTAACCCCTCCCTGTGTGAAATGTGCGATTGACAGGACAAGGCCGCCGTTGTATCGTAACGGGAGCGTCCTGGTGGGGAGGACCGGCGGAGTGGAGGGTAACATGGTGAGGAAACTTGTGCGCAGGCTCTTGTATGCCGGAATGGCGGCCTTGCTTGTACTTGCCCTGGGGTCCTGCGCAACGGCTTCCGGCGCGGAGTATACCAGCGTAAGAGCCGGCGCCCGGTGGGCGGCGGGAAAGATAAGCCGGGGTTTGCGCTCCGACAGGCCCCTGGCAATTGTCAGCCTGAGAAAAAGCGAACTGGAAAATCATTTTCTGGATGAGCTGACCAATGTACTGACCAAACGCTATGAAGTTTATGACCGCCAAATGACCGATGCGGTGGCAGCGGAGATAAATTTCCAGTATGGCGGAGACGTGAGCGATGAGGAGCAGCGGCAGCTTGGAATAGCACGGGGGGCCCAGCTTATCATCTCCGTAGCCATTACCGACATGGGCTCTACGCATATTTTCCAGGTCCGGGCCATTGATGTTGAAAGCCGGAGGATTCACTGGGCCGATTCGGTAACGGTGGTAAGTAGCGATCAGACGAAGCGTTTGCTGACCGTGGTGCCCGCGCCCCAGCAGCAAACGCCGCCGCCGCCACCGCCGCCCCCACCCCCGGAAATACCTTCCTCCCAGGTGGATCTGACCTCCAATACCAATGCGCTGGTGACGGTGGAACTTGGAAGGACGTACCGGAGAAGGTTCGTGTCCTCCAACCGGGTCCATATTTATCAGATAAGCGTTTCCGGCACTCCCATCCTGACGGCCTTCACCGAGGGTGATACGGACACGGTGATGTCCGTGCTTACCCGGAGCGGGATGCAGGCCGCCGTTGCCGGGCGGGAGGTGTCCAGCGCGGATACGCTTGCCTCCGATGATGACAGCGGCGCGGATTACAATTCCCGGCTGATCATCAGCCCCGCCGCCCCGGGGACCCTTTACTATATGGTAAAGGAGCTGGGGGGAAGGGACGGGACCTATTCCTTCACCCTGAGGAACGCCCAGCCGGGGGAGAACGGCCGGGTGGTGAATCTGGAGTCCGGTTTTCAGGGCGGCCAGAGCGGGCCGGTGGTGGATCTGAGCTCCTCCGCCAATCTATCGGTAACGGCGGAATTGGGGAGGACCTACCGGCGTTCCTTTTCCTCATCTTCGGCGGTTCATCTGTACGAGGTAACGGTCCCCCAGGGCACTTCGTTCATAACAGGTTATACCGACGGCAGCCTGGATACAAGGATAATGGCGCTTTCTGCGGCGGGTTTGTCGGCGGTCCAATCCGGGCAGACGCCCCCCGACAGCGCCGTGCTTGGCTTCGATGACGACAGCGGCTCCGGGTACAATGCCCGGCTTTCCCTTTCGCCGGGTTCCAACCGGACCGTCTATTTCATGGTTGATGAATATGACGGGAGTACCGGCTCCTATACCTTTACCGCTCAGAGCGGACGGTAAAGGTTCCGCGCGGAAGGATCGTGTTTAACAGCATACAGGGCCGGGTAACAGCAAAACTGGCGGATACGCTTCTCCTCGATACGGGGGGCATTGAGTGGGACATCACCGTGCCTTCCGTTGATTTGAGCCGCCTGCCCCCGGTGGGGGAAGCGGCCAGGGTCTTTGTCTGGCTCTACCACCGGGAGGACCAGATGAAGCTCTACGGCTTTGCCGGGGAAGAGCGGCGCGCCACCTTTCTGGAATTTCTCAAGGTTGAGGGTATAGGCCCCCGCGGGGCGGTCAAAATTCTGGGGGGCATAAGCCAGGAGGATCTGGAACGCGCCCTGGAGGCGGAGGATCTGGCCCGGCTGGAGGCTGTGCCGGGGCTGGGGAAAAAGACGGCCCAGAAGATGATCCTGGCGCTGAGGGGAAAGCTCAGCGGGCTGCGGGCCGATGCAGCCCCGGCGGGGCCCTACGGCGAGCTGGCCGAGGCCCTGGCCGGCATGGGCTACGACCGCCGCGCCGCCTCGGAAGCCTTGAGCCGGGCCGAGGCGGAACTGGAACCGGGGCTCAGCGGGGAAGAGAAAGAGAAGGAACTCTTCCGGCAGGCCATACGCCGCCTGAGCGGGTCTTAAGGCCCGGCATCGTTCAGTTATGGCCCGATCCAGGTCCGGCGGGGCCGGACACCCCCCCGCCCCGAAGTTCCCCGCCCCGGCGAAACCGGACCCATCGGGCGGCTTGGCCCGGCCCGAGGCGATTCAGGGGGAAGACGAAAAGGAGCCCTCCCTCCGCCCCAAAAGCCTGACAGAATTTCTCGGCCAATCCTCCATGAAGGAGAATCTTGCCATCTTTATCGCCGCCGCACGGGAGCGGAAAGAGAGTCTGGATCATCTGTTTCTCATCGGGCCGCCGGGGCTGGGAAAGACGACGCTGGCCCAAGTGGTGGCCCATGAGCTGGGCTCCGACATCACCGTTACTTCAGCGCCGGCCCTGGACAAGCCCAAGGACCTTGCGGGGATCCTCACGAAGCTCAAACCCAAGGATGTGTTTTTTATTGACGAGATACACCGGCTCAAGCCCGTTCTTGAGGAGATGCTCTACATTGCGATGGAGGATTTTGAGCTTGACTGGGTGATAGGCCAGGGGCCCGGTGCGCGGACCCTCAGATTGGGAATACCCCATTTTACCCTGGTGGGGGCCACCACCAAGGCGGGGAATGTTTCCAGCCCCCTGGTAAGCCGCTTCGGCATCACCTGCCGTTTTTCGTTTTATGAGCAGGCGGACATGGAGGCCATAGTCCGCCGTTCCGCGGGAATCCTCGGGGTCAGCATAGCCGCGGACGCGGCCTCCCTCCTGGCGGCCTCTTCCCGGGGTACGCCCCGGGTGGTGAACCGCCTCCTGCGGCGCATGAGGGATTTCGCCCAGGTTGAGGGCGGCGATACGATTAGCCTCAAGGTGGTCCGGGAGGGGCTTAGGCGGCTGGAGATAGATTCGCTGGGCCTTGAACGCTACGACCGGGAGATACTCCGGGTAATCATCGAACGCTACGCCGGCGGGCCCGTGGGGGCGGAAACCCTGGCTATTTCCGTAGGGGAGGCGGTGGACACCCTGGAGGACTACTACGAGCCCTACCTCATCCAGACGGGCCTCCTCCAGCGGACCCCCCGGGGCAGGATGGTTACCCCCCTGGCCTACGCCCACCTGGGCCGCAGCCGCCCGGATTCAGCCGGGGAACTTCCGCTTTTTTAGGGCCCCGGAGCAGGGCCGGCGCATATAAGCAAAAGGATCCGCGAAGTATGCGAATTAACGCGAAGTATGTGCAGCGCTTCGCCCCGGCAGGTCTGCCCGCGTGAGCGGGCTCTTCCGCGCAAGGGATAGGAGGGGTGCCCGAAGCATATGCGTACATTTAAGCAAGAAATCAACCACGGACCACACTTTTCCGCTACGGGTTAAGGAAAAGTAGACCTCACGGACTTTTCGCCTGAAATCGTAGCTTCTTCCACCCTAAACCCGCGAATTACGGGGATTCTTGTAGATTCAGGATAGGTTATCGAAGCAATAGTCTACTTTCCCTCAAAAA
>JAISQV010000110.1 GCA_031273985.1 Spirochaetaceae bacterium
TCCTGCCTGCTCCGCGCCAGGCTGTTGAGCGAAATCTCCAGGCAGCGGTAGACGATTTGGGGCGCCGTGACAAACTCCGAGGCCGGCAGGGTCCTGAAGGCGCCCACGTCCACGGCAAGGACGCGCCGGAAGCCCATTTCGCGGGCTATGTGGACGGGCATATTGTCCACGAAGCCGCCGTCCACGAGAAGCATTTTTTCTGTGCGGAAGGGTTCAAAGAAGATGGGGAAGGACATGGAAGCCCGGATGGCTTCCGCCACTTTGCCTTCCCCGAACACCACTTCCCTGCCGCTGATCAGGTCTACGGCGTTGCACCGGAAGGGAATCTTGAGTTCCCCGAAGCTTTTGTCCCCGGTCAGTTCCCGGAAGAGGGCGAGGAGCTTCGAGCCCGGATCCAGCGCCGGTTTGGTGACAACGCTGCCCAGGAGCTGCCCCGCCTGGAAGACGCGCCCCACGGGGCCGTTGATCTTGAAGGCGAAGCTGTCCAAATAATCGGTGATGTTGAAGCGGGTTTCCGCAATGCGGGCAAGTTCCTCCGCGGCCATTCCCGATGCGTAGATGCCGCCGATGATGGCGCCCATGGAGGTGCCCACCACGAGGGAGGGTTCGGGGAAGCCCATGCCGGAGAGGGCCTTGAGCACCCCCACGTGGGCAAAGCCCTTGGCCCCGCCGCCTGAAAGCACCAGGGCCCAATTCATGTCTTTCGCCGCTTTCACGCATCCTCCCCTAACATCTTTACGGGAGACTATAATGCTTGTTTAGCCGCCTGTAAAGTTTTCCCGGAAGGCTTCCCAGGAGTTTCTTCAGGGGGCTCGGCCCCCTCCTCGCCCATCCTTATCATTGCGTTGGCTTGCCTAAACTTCCAGGGGCTTTGTATACTGCCACAAGGAGAATTTCATGTCACGAATCCAGGTAATGACCCTGGACGAAAAGTTTGCTGCTGACAGAAGAACAAAACATACTTTTCCTGCCGCGATTCATTCCCTTCATACCTTTTGGCTTGCCTCCACAAAAAATATTTTTATCCCCTCTTGGGGGAAAAGGAGCTTGACCTCTTCCACAAGAGAGGCCGCCGTATCCGCCTGCTGATCGGGGAGATAACAGATGATCATGCAGTTTTCTTCCGGCCAGATTGCCGTCCCCAGACGCTCCCCGTTTTTCCCCTTGCCGTGCACCGCCGGGATAAGGGTATAAGAAAAATCTTCGATACGGGCTTCAAGGCTTTGAAGAATATTTTCCTGTACCGACTGGTTTGCGATAATTTCAAGACGTTTCACGGGCAGCCTCCATCCTGGTTTGCGCAATTTCAGCCTTGTTTATGAGGGCTGTATCATTTTGGCTAACCTTTTCGCCCCGGCGCTCGTTAATAATGGAATACATCACCGGAATGAAAAAAAGCGTAATTAGTGTTGAAGAGCCAAGGCCGCCTATCACCGTAAGGCCGATGGGCTGGATCATGGTGGACGATTCCCCGGGAAAAAACGCCATGGGGATGAGGCCCAGAATAGTGGTCAGGGTGGTCATCAGCACAGGGCGCAGCCGGGAAAAACCCGCGTCAAGCACAGCCTGCCGGACCGGAACCCCCCGGCCCACCAGGATGTTGGTATAGTCCACCAGGACTATGCCGTTGTTCACGACAATGCCCGCCAGCATTATTACTCCCACCAGGGTAAACATACTCAGGGGCTGGCCGGTAATAAGATAAATAAGAACCACCCCTATGGCCATGAGGGGAATGGTGCAGAGGTTTATCAGCGGGTCCTTGAAGGATTCGTACTGCCCCGCCATGACGCCAAAGACGAGGAGCACCGCCAGGGTGAAAATAAGGGCGTAGGTTTTTGCGGTATCGGTAATTTCTTCCCACTGTCCTTCGTAACTGAGGCTTACCCCCTCGGGGGCGATAAAACGGGCATTGAGGGCTTCCCGGACTTTGTTTTGCGCCTCGTCGGCCCGCAGGGTTTCCGACACAAGGTTGGCGGTAACGTGAATGATTCTTGATTGGTTTTCACGGCTTATGCTCACCGGGCCGTAGCCCTTCTCCAGGGAAGCGAAGTTGGAAAGGGAGTACAATGTTCCGGTAGAGGAAGCGGCAAACAAGCGCTCCAGATCGGGCAGTTTGGCCCGGTCCTCCTCGGCAAGCTGGATTACGACATTGTATTCATTCCCCGCATAACGGAAGGTGGTAGCGGTGGCGCCGTTCATGGCCGCCGAAATTTCACCGGCGATGCTGTTTATCGAAAGCCCCATGTTGTAGGCCCGCCTCCGGTCTATCACCACTTCAACCTGGGGCAGCCCTTCGGTCATATCCACCGTTACTTCGCTAAGTTCCGGCACATTCGCCTTGATGAGATCGGCTATTTCTTTGGCGGCGGCAAGGCCCGTGTCAATATCGTCAATACGGAGGGCAATATCAATGTCGGCGCCCCCGGCCATCATGCGCGCCATGCCCTCGCTGAAACTCATCTCGGCATTGGGAAAGTCCTGTGCATGGGCTAAAAGTTTTGTCCGTACCAGGGCGCTCCTGTCCGCTGCCGGATTGTTCATGTCAAGGCTCACCGTAATTGAACCCCGGTTGGTCCCGGCCCCTCCCATGGCCCGGCCGGAGCTTCCCACATCAACAATAATGCTTTTTGCCCCTTTTATTTCATCAATGGCGAATTCCTGCAATTGCAGCATCACCGCCCTGGTGTCGGCATAGACCGTACCCTGGGGCAGGCTTACATTAAGGGTAACCGATTCCTCGTTCATCCCCGGCATCATCACTATCCGCATCTTGGGAATAGCGATTATCGTACCAATAAAGAGCGCCGCAACGAGCGCAACCGTGGCAAGCCGGTGGGATACCGCAAGGGAGAGAAGCCGGCGGTAGGCATTATCCAGTCCCGCAAAGGCTCTTTCCGCCCGGCGGTCAATCCCTTTGAGCAGGGGGTTTTTCAGGGGCTTCTGCGTCCTCGTTTCCAGGGGGAGGAATTTTCCCGCCAGTATGGGCACGAGGAATATTGCCACCAGGAGGCTTGAGGCAAGGGCTATACCCATGGTGAAGATGAGCCCCTGGAGCATTTCACCCTGCATACCCAGGCGGTTTTTGAACAGGAAGATTGGCACAAAAACACAAATGGTGGTAAGGGTGGATGAAACAATGGAAGAGAGCATTTCATGGCTGCCCAGAACCGCGGCTATGGAGGGCCTGGCGCCCCGCTCCCGGTACTTGAAAATATTTTCCAGTATCACGATGGAAGAATCGACTATCATGCCCACCCCCAGGATCAGGCCCGCCATGGTAAGCATATTGAGGGTGATCCCGGCGAGGTTCATCATCAGGAGGGTTACCAGAATGGAGAAGGGAATCGATATGCCGATAATGATGGTACTCTTGATGTTCCGTAAAAATATAAACAGTATTCCCATGGCCAGCGCCGCGCCTGAAAGGGCGGAATTGACCAGCTCGTTTATCATGCCCCGGATCTGACCGGTTTCATCGGAGGTAATGACCAGGCTTATGTCCGCAGGCAGGGTTTTTTGCAGCTCCTCCAGTTTTGCGTACACCCGGTCCGCTACCGCCACCGAATTGGTCCCGCTCTGTTTGATGACCCCCACATAGACCCCGGTCTCGCCGTTGATGTATACGGTGGAACTTTCCCTGGGGTATCCCAGGCTGACGGTCCCCAGGTCCTGCAGACGAATATCCGCGCCGTTCCTTTGGGCCACCACGGTTTCTGCGATGTCCTCCACCGAGGCAAAGGTCCCGGTGGTACGGATACTGTAATTTGTTGAACCCTCCTCAATGGAACCGGCGCCCAATTCCATGTTTTGTATGGCCAGGGAATTCATTATTCCCGTGATGGTAAGACCGTAGGCTTCGAGGCGGTTTTGGGAAAC
>JAISQV010000193.1 GCA_031273985.1 Spirochaetaceae bacterium
ATCATGGGCGCGGCCTTTCTCGGCATAGTGCTGGGGCGGAACAGCGCTCTTGCGGCTTCCCGTTCTGCCGCCTTGATTGAGGTATTCCTGATGCTGCTCCTGTTTTTCGTATTTTACGGCGTGGACATCAGGAAAATTACAAAATCCTTTACGAACATACGATTTTCACTGCCGGCCTTAATCATCAACTTTATATGGACGCCTTTTTTTGCATATGCCCTGGGGTCCTGTTTTTTGCGCGGAAACATTGAAGCGCAGATCGGCTTCGTTATGCTCATGGTTACGCCCTGTACGGACTGGTACTTAATTTTTACCGGCCTTTCAAAGGGAAACGTCCCGCTTGCTTCTTCAATCCTGCCGTTAAATCTGATACTACAGATTATCCTGCTCCCGTTTTATTTACTGTTTTTCTTTGGAAGTTCAATACATTTTGACACGGTGAAATTACTGTCCGGTATTATTTTTGTGCTGGTGATTCCCTTGACGGCGGCAAATATCACAAAAACCGCAGTAAAGAAAATAGACAAGAAAAATACTGCCGGGAAGGCCCTGGCAAAATACATGGATGCCATACAACTGCTGTTTTTATGCCTGGCCGTTACCGCAATGTTTTCTTCCCAGGGCAACCGGCTTCTCGATAACGCCGCTTTATTTGTCAAAATACTGTTTCCGCTCATACTGTTCTTTGCGGTCAATTTTGCCGCCGCGCTGTTTACCGGGAAAAAGCTGAAGCTGCCCCGGGAAGACATTATTCCCCTGATCTTCACGACCTCCGCCCGGAATTCACCCATTGCCCTTGCCATCGCGGGCCTAACCTTTCCCGATAAGCCGGTAATATCGCTGGTACTGGTCATGGGCCCCCTCATCGAACTGCCCGTCCTGGCGCTCGATTCAGGCATAATAAAGGCCCTGCTTCATAAAAACCGCCCGGCCTGAATCATTGCGGGACCGCAGGGCGCCCCGGATACGCCGGCCATGCCTCCTCGTATTTTCCCCCCTCCTCCCTCCTCCCTGCGCGAAGCGCCGCCCCATGACTTTAAGGCCCTTTCCTGCTAGTATGGGCTCATGTACTATGTTTCCCGCCCCGGAGGCGGAAGGTGAAGCCGCCGGAGCTGCTGGCCCCCGCGGGGTCGGTGGAGGCCCTGGACGCGGCGGTGGGCGAGGGCGCCGACGCGGTTTATCTGGGCCTCAAGAGTTTTAACGCCCGTCTCAGGAGCGCTAATTTTGCCTATTCCCAGTTTGAGGCGGCCCTTCGCGCCCTGCACCGGATGGGGCGGAAGCTATACGTTACGGTGAATACGGTTTTTGAGGAGCGGGAGGCCGGCAGGATCTACCAGCTCCTCAAGTACCTGGCCTCGGCGGGCCCCGACGCCGTCATCGTGCAGGACCTTGGGGTCATCAAGATGCTGCGGGATTGTTTCCCCCGTCTCAAGGTCCACGCCTCAACCCAGATGAGCATAGCCTCCGCGCCGGGGGTGAACACCCTCTCCCGGGAGGGGGTTTCCAGGGTCGTGCTGGCCCGGGAGCTTTCCGGCGAGGAGATTAGGGAGCTGCGGAGCCAGACCACGGCGGAACTTGAGGTTTTTGTGCATGGCGCCCTCTGTGTCAGCGCCTCGGGGCTCTGCCTTTTTTCCAGTTACCTGGGGGGCAAGTCCGCCAACCGGGGGCTGTGCACCCAGGCCTGCCGCCGCTACTACCGCCGGGAAGACGAGGGGGGCTACTACTTCAGCCCGGCGGACCTGGAGCTGGCGGCGGATATCCCCGCCCTGGCCGACATGGGGGTCAATTCCTTCAAGATAGAGGGGCGCATGAAGAGCGCCGAGTATGTGGGCGCCGTGGTGGCCGCCTACCGGAAAATTCTGGACGGCCTTAACGGGGACCGGGAGCGGAGCATAGCCGAGGCCCGGCGCATACTGCAAAACGACTTCGCCCGCTCCAAGACCCGCTTCCATTTTGGGCCGCCGGGCGGGTTGGCTGCGTGGGACGGGTCCGCCGCCCCGCCGGACGAAGCCGCCGTACCGGGTGAAGTGACCGCCGCGGGCGAGGCCGCCGCGCCGGGCAGGTTGGCCGCGTGGGATGGGGCCGCCCCGCCGGAGCAGCGGGCCTGGCCGGAGGACCCGGCGCTGCCGGACTGGCTGGACCCGGCCCAGGACGGCGGCGTGGGCATAGCCCTGGGAAGCCTGCTCCGGGTGCAGGGCGCCGGGGAGGGGCGGCGCGGCCTTGTGGCCGGATCTTTTCCGCACCTCAAGGCCGGCGATTCGGTGCGGCTCCACCGGGCGGACGATTCGGAGCGCAAGGCCCACAAGTTAAGCGCCGCGGAATACGGGCAGCAGGGCTGCTGGATTTCCATTCCCGAGGGCTTTGAGCCGGGGGATTCGGCCTACCTGATCCAGCAGCGGGGCTCGGGCCGCCGTTACGCCCCGGTTATCCGGGAGGATCTGGGCAAGTTTAGGCGGGTTCCGGGGTGGGACCCCGCGCCGGAGCCCTCCTTTCCCGCGCCGGCGGCGGTTCAGGGAGGGCGGCAGGCTCTTGCCAGGGCGCTGCCCGAGGGGATCTATGTGGCCGTTTCCCGCATAGCGGATCTCTTTGTGGTCCAGGCGGACCGGCCCGTCCGGGTCATTCTGAGCCTTAACGCGGAGACCGCCGCGTACCTTCTGGACGAGGGGAGGCCGCCCCTTCCCTTTAGCCGGCGGGAGATACTCCTCTCCCTGGATCCCTGGTTTCCCCAAGGGGAGGCGGCCCGGCTGAAGGAACAGGTAAGCCGCCTTGAAGCCTTGGGTTACAAGGGCTATGTGCTGAACAACCCCGGTCATTTTGCCCTGTTCAGGGCAAGGCCGGCAGCAGCGGGGGCCGGGCCTCTCCTCATGGGGGGGCCCTACCTCTATACCTTCAACCGCTGGGCCGCCGCCTTTGCAGCCTCCCTGGGTGCTTCGGCGCTGGTAAGCCCCCTGGAAAACAACCGGCAGAATCTGGAACGCACGGCGGCCCCGCAGCGGCGGCCCTTCACCCTGGTTACCCTCTACGCCCGGCCCGCCCTGTTCAGAATCCCTGCGGATCTTTCCGCCTACGGCTTCGGCGCCTTCAGCGACAGCCAGGGGGAGGGCTTCCACCTGCTCAGCGGGGAGGGTTATTCCCAGGTGTTCCCCGAAAAGCCCTTCTCCATTGTGGACAAGCGGCCCTTTCTGGAGCAGGCGGGCTTCCGCCGTTTTATTGTTGATCTATGCGGCCCCCCCCTGAAAAAGAAGGACTACCGGCGGCTCATGGAGGCGGTGAAGGAGGCCCGGCCGCTTTCCGGGGTGAGCCGCTTCAACTGGAAGGACGGGTTTTACTCCCCCGATGCCTCCCCGGCGAAACCCCCGATTATAGATAAAACGTTGCGAAAAGCCGGAAAATAACATCATTTTGTTGCGTTATTGGCTATAAATATCTTGACATTGTTCCCCTCATTCGTCAGAGTACACGCGGTTGTCTTTGTAGGGGCTTTTTTGCCCTGAATATCCGGTTTTCCGCAAAGTAGTTTGCTGGTTTGCCCGGAACAGCGGCTTTTGCCGTGATTTTTTATCTTTCAAGGAGTGTAGTAGTGAAGAAGTATTCCGGTATTGAGTTGATGGAGAGCGCCCCGGTTTCCACCGCCATTTTACGTTTGGCGGTTCCCATGATGGTGGGGAGCGTGGCCCAGATGATTTACAACATGACCGACACGTTTTTTATCGGTCAAACCAACGATCCGAACATGGTGGCGGGTATCTCCCTGTCCATGCCCCTTTTCATGCTGTCCCAGGGGCTGGGCAACATTTTTGCCATGGGCGCTTCGAGTTATATGTCCCGCTGTCTTGGGGCAAAACGGATGGATGAGGCCAAAAGGACCAACGCCACAGCCTTTTGGATTACCCTGGTGATGGGGATAATCCTCACCGGCGTCATCGTAACCCTGCGGGAACCGGTGCTGCACCTGATAGGCACCAGCGAAATAACCTTCCCCTATGCCAACAGTTATTTTACGATTATTTCATTTTTCATCTCCTTCTCCATGATGGGGATGTGTCTCGGCGGGGCCATTCGTTCCGAAGGGGCCAGCACCGCGGCCATGACCTCCCAAATGCTGGGCATCGTTGTCAACATTGTTCTGGACCCCATCTTCATTCTGTACTTTAATTGGGGTGTCGCCGGGGCCGCCTGGGCCACCGTAGCCGGTCAGACCACAGGTTTCATTTATTGTGTGCTGTTCTACATTCGGGGAAAGTCGGTGCTGTCCATACATCCCCGGTTTTTCCAGCCCAACAAGCACATGCTCAAGGAGGTATTCAAGATTGGTATTCCCTCCGCCATCTCCAACGTGGTCTTCACCTTTGCGTCGGTGGTTTCCAATGTCATAGCCGCCGGTTACGGGGACTTTGTGGTGGCCGGCAGCGGTATCTCCATGCGGGTTACCATGCTGGCCTTCGGCCTGATCATGAGCCTGGGCTTCGGTTTTGCCCCCTTTGCGGGCTTCAACTACGGCGCCCGGAATTTAAAGCGCCTCAGCTCGGGGCTCAGGGTTACCATCACCTACACGACGGCGCTGGCCCTGTTCTTCATGGTGGTTTTCTTCTTCTTCGGCAGGCAGATGATGATGATCTTTATCCGGGACGAAAAAACCATAGACGCCGGGGCCAGGATGATGCGGGCCTTTCTTATCGGGCTGCCCACGATGGGGATTCAGATGACCATCATGTCCACCTTTCAGGCCCTGGGCAAACCGATACAGTCCACGGTGATCAACCTGGGCCGGCAGTTCCTGGTTTACCTGCCCCTGCTTTTTATCCTGAACCGCTTGTTCGGCTTCACCGGCTTCATCTACACCCAGCCCATATCCGACATTATTACTACCGTTGTGGCCGTGCTGTTCAGCATCAGTCTGTTCAAGAATCTGCACAAGACTTTTAGCGATGCCGGCCTTGCCTCCGGGCCGTCCGGTGTCGCGGGTGTCTCCGGGGTTGTGGAGCCCAGCGCTGTCGGTATTTCCGGCTGATTGGGGGGCCGGTCCCCCTTTGCCGAGGCAAGCCGGGTTTGGCGGTTTGCCTCGGGCGTTTCGCGAAGGGCACGAAGGTTTCTCCCTTCGTGCCCTTCGCTGTTTTTCTTCTTCATTTATTCGCGGGGGTCTAATACCCATGCGCGTTTACTTACCCAAGAAGAATAACCACAGACCACACTTTTCCGCTATGGAACTAAGGAAAAGTAGACCGCACGGACGGATAGAGAGAACAACGATAAAATAGCGTTTCCA
>JAISQV010000204.1 GCA_031273985.1 Spirochaetaceae bacterium
AGGGTTACCGGGGAAGGTTCGCCCGCAAGGTTTGCGTTTGCAGGGCCCGTCAGGGGGCGCGGCAAGATTCCTGTAGTGCTTTCCGTACCCGGTAACAGTTTTGCTGCCGCCGGCGGATCAGCGCCGCCATGTCTGCCCGCCAAAGGCGGGCTTCGCGCAAGGGATAGAAGCGGAAATCTTTTGTTGCCCCGGCGGGGCAACAAAAATTGCAGCGGATAGCCCGGTCCCCGGAGCTTCGCACCGGGGATGCGCCCCCTCTTATATTCCTCTTAACCTCCACCCTCCACCCTCCTAACTCCTTCTTCCTGACTTACTCCCGCTTCTCTTGCCCCCGCGTGGTATGTTGCGTATCTTATAGGTATGGATTACGAAAGGTTTACCATCAAGGCCCAGGACGCGCTCAGGGAGGCCCTGTCCATGGCGCAGAAGGCCGATCATGGCCAGGTGGAGACGCCGCATCTTCTGGCGGCGCTGCTTCTTCAGGAGGGCGGCATTGCGGGCTCCCTGGTGAAGCACATAGGGGCCGACGGGGAGCGGCTGGCCGCTGAGGCGGAGGGGCTGCTGCGCTCCACGCCCAAGGTTTACGGGGACGCGGCGCAGATTTACTACTCGCCCGGAGCGGCGAAGGTCATAGCCAAGGCGGAGGCGGAGGCCGCGGCGCTGAAGGACGAGTATGTTTCCTCGGAGCATTTGCTTATCGCCATTGCGGCGGGGGAGGGGCCCGCGGCGGATCTTTTGAAGCGCGAGGGGGTAACGAAGAACGCTCTTCTCGAGGCGCTGAAGTCGGTGCGGGGAAACAACCGGGTGACGGATCAGAATCCCGAAGACAAGTACCAGGCCCTGGAACGTTACTGCCGGGACCTTACCGCCCTGGCGCGGCAGGAGAAGCTGGACCCGGTGATAGGCCGGGACGAGGAGATACGCCGGGTGATGCAGGTCTTGTCCCGGCGGACGAAGAACAATCCTGTGTTGATAGGGGAACCCGGCGTGGGGAAGACGGCCATTGCCGAGGGGCTTGCCCGGCGTATCGTGGCGGGGGATGTTCCCGAGGGGCTCAAGGGGAAGAAGCTTCTGGCCCTGGACATGGGGGCCCTCGTGGCGGGGGCAAAGTTTCGCGGCGAATTTGAGGAGCGCCTCAAGGCGGTGATTCACGAGGTGCAGGAATCCGGGGGAAAGATAATTCTTTTTATCGATGAGCTTCACACCCTGGTCGGGGCCGGCGCCGCGGAAGGGGCCACGGACGCATCCAATCTGCTGAAGCCGGCCCTGGCCCGGGGGGAGCTGCGCTGCATAGGGGCCACGACGCTGGACGAGTACCGGAAGTATATAGAAAAGGACGCCGCCCTGGAACGGCGCTTTCAGCAGGTCTACACGGCGGAGCCTTCGGTGGAGGACACGGTAGCTATCCTGCGGGGCCTCAAGGAGCGCTACGAGGTGCACCACGGCGTGCGGATCCGTGACGAGGCGCTGGTTGCGGCGGCGGCGCTGTCGGACCGCTACATCACGAGCCGTTTTCTGCCGGACAAGGCCATAGATTTGGTGGACGAGGCGGCGAGCCGGCTCAAGATGGAGCTGGACAGCCGGCCCACGGAGCTGGACAAGCTGGAACGGAAGCTGCTGCAGCTCTCCATAGAGAAGCAGGCCCTGAGCCGGGAGGAGGACGATGCTTCCAAAGAGAGGCTCCTCAAGCTGGAACGGGAGATAGCGGATCTCGGCGCGGAACGGGACGCGATGAAGGCCCGCTGGGAGGGGGAGAAGGCGGACATTGACCGTATCCGGGCGCTCAAGCAGCAGATCGAGGAATTCAAGATAGAAGAGACCCGCTACGAGCGGGAGGGCAACCTGAGCAAGGCCGCCGAGGTGAAGCACGGCCTCATTCCCGAGGCGCAGAAGAAGCTGGCGGAGCTTTCGGATCAGATGGAAGAGAAGCGCGGCGAAACAGCGTTGCTGCGGGAAGAGGTGAGCGAGGAGGACATCGCCGGGGTGGTCTCCGCGTGGACGGGGATTCCCGTGTCCAAGATGCTCAGCGGGGAGCTGCAGAAATATCTGGACCTGGAGTCGGTGATGGAACAGCGGGTGGTGGGGCAGAAGGCCGCGGTAACGGCGGTCGCCGACGCCATACGGCGGAACAAGGCGGGCCTCAATGACGCCGCCCGGCCCCTGGGCTCCTTCCTGTTTTTGGGGCCCACGGGGGTGGGAAAAACAGAGCTGGCCAAGACCCTGGCGGATTTTCTGTTCAACGACGAGAAGGCCCTGACCCGCATCGACATGAGCGAATACGGGGAGAAGCATTCGGTGTCGCGGCTCATCGGGGCGCCGCCGGGCTACGTGGGCTACGAGCAGGGCGTGCAGCTTACCGAGGCGGTGCGGCGGCGGCCCTACAGCGTGATTCTGTTTGACGAGATCGAGAAGGCCCACCCGGAGGTCTTCAATGTGTTTCTGCAAATCCTGGACGATGGGAGGCTCACCGACGGGCAGGGCAGGGTGGTGGACTTCAAGAATGTGATCATCGTCATGACCAGCAACCTGGGATCGGACCTGATTCTGGAGGCGAAGGACGGGGACGATATTCAGGGGGCCCTCCGGGAACTGCTCAAGCGGAGCTTCCGCCCCGAATTTCTCAACCGCATCGACGAAACGGTGATCTTCAACCGCCTCGGCAGGGACGAAATAGCCAGGATCGTGGAAATCCAGCTGGCCCTCCTCTCCAGAAGGCTGGAGGAGCGCAAAATAACCCTAAGCCTGACGCCGGAGGTGAAAGAACTTCTCGCCGCGCGGGGTTACGATCCGCTCTTCGGGGCGCGGCCCCTCAAGCGGACCATACAGGCGGACCTGGAAAACCCCCTGGCCAAGGCTATCATCGCAGGCCAGATAAAGGAGGGGGATCACATCACCGCCGAGCGGGGAGAGTCGCTCCTGGACTCAGGCGGGGCGCTGGTCTTCAGGAAGGAGCCCGTAGCGGTGTAGCGGCGGGAGGAGCCGGTACTTCCCCGGTACTACCACAAAATGCTGCCGGTTTGCCGGGTATTGTAGCCGCCTATGCTTTCAAGGTCCTTCCTGAAGGCCGCCGATAAGACGATGTCAAGGATTTTCCGGTAGGGCTGCCGCTCGGCGTCGGCCAGGCGGATGACCAGATCGTGGCATTCGTCCTTGAGGGGGATAAAATCCACGTCCCCCACGGTCTTGCAGCCCGATTCGCTGCCCAGGGCAAAATCCGCCGTGCCCTGAACCACCGCGCCGGCCACCGCCAGATGGGACCTATACTCATTCCCGTAGCCCTGAACAGCGCCGGAGCGGATGTTCATCAGCCGCAGGGATTCGTCCAGCAGGACCCGGGTACCGCTTCCCTTTTCACGGTTCGCGATGACAATATCCCCCCGCCGGAGGTCGTTCCAGCCGGTAAGGCGCTTGGGGTTCCCCTTTTTCACATAAAAACCATGGCGCCGCTCGCCAATCCGCATGATCCGGGCGGGAATGCCGGGCAGCATTTTCCGCACAAAGGAGACATTGTACTCATCCAGGTCCCCGTCCCAGAGGTGGATCACCGCCATGTTGATCTGCCCGTGGTACAGGGCGTACAAGGCGTTGTAGCTGCCCAGGTAGGAACGGTAAATTCTTGCGGCGTCGGGGTTTATGTCCAGATAATTGACCATAATGTCAATGGAAATATCCTGCCCGCAGATAATGAAGTCCCTTTCCCAGGCCGTTTCTTCCGGGCCGGGGGGGTAGGGGGCCCGCTCCGGCGGCGGGGAAGCCGGGGAAGGGGCTGTCAGGGAAGGGTACAGGGGCTCCGCCGGCTTTGACCCGGCGGCCCCGCCGGACACATAGGCGTCAATGGCCGCCCGGTTAATTCTGACCTGTTTACCCACCCGGAATGAGG
>JAISQV010000270.1 GCA_031273985.1 Spirochaetaceae bacterium
TCCCCGGCGCTTGAGCGGGGGCGCAGGGAGGGGTCCCTGACGCAGGCGGCAGCCTCGGCGGCCATGTTGGCAAAGTAGCCCGTCGGGCCGCCGAATCCCTCCCGTGTTTTTGCCAGGGAGCGGAAATTTTCGGCATAGGGGCTGGCGGCGCTCTCCCAAACTTCAAAGATACCGTTCCCGATGCGGAGCCGGCCCCGGGCGCAGGAAAAATCAAGCTCAAAAACCAGATGATCCCTCCCCGCGCCAACCTCGATGAGGAAGGGAACCGGCTCCGCGTATGAGGCGGGGCGGAGGAGGCCCGCGAGCCAGGCCGTGCCGGAGGAGGAGGAAAGCCGCGCCCCCCAGCGTTTTTGATGGCGCGGCGCGGCGCCCGTGAGAAACATCATCGCGTCCACCAGGTGGGTGCCGTCGTGCCAGAGTACGTCGATGAGCCGGCGGGAGCCCATGTAGAGCGCCGCCTTGACGCTGAGGAGCGGGCCCAGGCGCTCCTCCCGCAGCAATTTTTCCGCTTCAAGGTAATCCGCCGAATAGCGCCGCTCGTGATTCGTGATGATGCGGAAGCTCCCGCCTTTCTCGAGGGCAGCGATTTTCCGGGCCCCGGAGAGACTCTCCGCCAGGGGTTTTTCGCAGACTGCCACCCCCACCCCCATATCCGCGGCAAGCCGGCAGTAACGGAGGTGGCTGTCCGGGTGGGTGGCAATGTGGAGCAGGGCGGGCCGCTGTTCCCGGAGCATGGCGGCGGCGTCTTCGTATACCGGCACGCCCCAGCGTTCCGCAAAGAGGCGGCGGCGCTCCCCGCTCGTGTCCGCGCCGGCGACAAGAACCAGGTCCTTCGAGGCGGTGACGGCCCCGGCGTGGGTGCAGGGCTTTTCCCGCAGGGCGTCGTCTTCAAGGAGGCTTGCTATGCGGCCCAGCCCCACAATGGCCGCAGGGATTCGTTCCCCCCTCGTTGTTTCGCCGCTCACGCCGGAAATTTCCGGACGGCGGTCGGGGTGGTTTTCATGTTGTAATTATCCCCCGAAAAGGGGTGCAATTACAACGCCCTGGGCCAGCGCATATAAACTAAATGAACCCCGGAAATACCTCGAAGGCGCTCATTTTTTTGAAGAAAAAATCAACCGCAAAATCCAAGGCGTACAAAGAAAGACCAAGAGTTACACTTTTCCGCTGTGGTTTAAGGAAAAGTAAAGGCATACGAAGGGTACACCAAGGCGCACGAAGAAAGACAAGAAAAACCAGATTCTCCTATCTTTCTTCCCTTTTTCGCCTTCGTGCGCCTTCGTGGTTAAAATTCTTCAGCTTCCTGTAATTTCGAGGTGTTTGGAAATTGATATACGCTGGCCCTGTTACAACGCCTCCCCGTGCGGCTTCCGGGTATGACCGGGAATCAGGGCAGCGCTTCGGCAACAAGGGCGGCGGGGCCTCCAAAGGACCTGCGCAGATTCTTGAACAGGCTAATACCGAGCAGAATAGCCACAACGGCGGTAGTAATATCGGCGATGGGCTGGGTATAGATAAAGCCCGTAAAACCGAAAAAATGATTCAAAATAAAAAGCAGGGGCAGGTAAACGAGAAACTGCGGACCCAAACTAAGCGCCATGGAATGAATCGGTTTGCCCAGAGCCTGGAAGGTGGAGAGTATCGTCATCTGTACGCCCATGGTGGGCAGGCCGATCAGGAAGGCGCGCATCATCCGGGCCCCGGCTTCTATCGTTTTTTCATCCCGGATAAAGATCATGATAAGCTCCCTGCCCAGAAATAAAAAAAGCGCCAGGAAAAAGAAAGCCAGGCCGGTAGTGTAGGCTATCGTAACTTTGAGCCCCGCGATAAGCCGCTTGAGATTCCGGGCGCCGTAGTTGAAACCGGCAAAGGGGGCAAAACCGAAGCTCAGACTCATGACGAGGTCGAAGGCCAGCATGGAAACCCGCATGGAAATGCCGCTCCCCGCCACCACAAAATCGCCGTAACTTGAGGCGACAATGTTGGCGGCTACCATCGCCACGGTGAAAGCTACATTGGAAAGGGCGGAGGGTATGCCGATTTTGAAAATCTCTTTGAGCATCCGCCTGTTGGGTTTCAGGAACCGGGGATGGATGGACAGCACCGATTTCTTCCGGGCGTAAAACAGAACGGCATAGGCGGCGCCGGTGATCTGCCCTGCTACGGTTGCCCAGGCCGCCCCGGCAACGCCCCATTTGAAGTACAGGATGAACAGGGGGTCCAGAATAATGTTGACAGCGAGGCCCGCCATTTGGGAGATCATCGCTGCGGTGCTGGCCCCTTCGGAGCGGATGGCCCCGCCGAGGCACATTCCCAGCATTGATACGGAGATAAACATCGAAATGATCGTAAAATAACTGTTGGCGTAGGGGAAGGTAACTTCGCTGGTACCGATAAGGCGCAGCACCGGTTCCCGCAGGATTGTAATAAGGGCGGTGAGGAACAGGCCGGTAAAAAGCGTTACCCAAAATGCCGTAGCGTTGGTGTTTTTCGCCTCGTCCATCCGCTTTGCCCCGAGACAGCGGGAGATATAACTTGAGGCGCCGGTAGCGAAAATATTGCCCAGCCCCTGGGAGAGCATAAAAAGGGGCATGGAGAGGGAAATGCCGGCCACCATGTTTGGGTCGTTCGTTTGGCCGATAAAAAAAGTGTCGGTCATGTTGTAGATCATTCCGGCCACGCTTCCCAACATCATGGGCACGGCCAGGCGCAGGATCGCGGCGGAAACCGGGGCGCTTTCCATCAACTCAATACCGGCGTACTTCCTCATC
>JAISQV010000287.1 GCA_031273985.1 Spirochaetaceae bacterium
GCGCGGGGCCTGGTGAACGAGGCCTATACCGCTTACTACAAGGGGCAGGACTTTGAGCGGAACGTGAAGTCCCTCATTTCCGGGGCCCGGGCGGAGAATATTGACGACTGGTTTGGCTATGTGAACGAGATTATGGGCTCCGGCAGGGCCCAGGCGGAGATTCGGGAGGCGATCAACCAACTGAACCACCTGCTCCGGGTGACGGCCCGCCGGCTGGACGGGAAAGAGGAGCCTGTGGCGACAACCCGGAACTGGACCCGGATAGCGGAGGAGATGGCGGGTTTCTTGACCAAGGCCGCCGAGTTGTACGCCGCCGGGGACCCGGCGGGGGCCAAGGATCAGGTGGACATAGCCTATTTTCAATACTACGAGAAGGCGGGCTTTGAAAAAACAGTGCTGGCCCGGATTTCCGGCGAACGGGCCAGTACGGTGGAGTACCAGTTCAGCACGGCCAAGCGGCTCATGACCAAGGGGGAGCCCCTCCCGGTGGTGAAGCAGGGGCTGGATACCCTGGCGAACTACCTCAAGGAAGACGCCGCCCAGTTGGACAGCCGGGTGGAAAGCGCCGTGGGGGTCTTCCTGGGCTCCCTGTTGATCATCGTCCGGGAGGGCTTCGAGGCCATCCTCATCGTGGGGGCCATCATTGCCTACCTGCTCAAGAGCGGCAACAAGAAGAGCACGAAGCCCGTGTACATAGGCTCCGTCATCGCGCTGGCGCTCAGCGTGGTGATGGCCTGGGTTCTCAACGCCCTGACCAGTACGGCCAGCGGCAGGAACCAGGAGATCATCGAGGGGGCCACCATGCTGCTGGCCGTGGGGGTGCTCTTCTACGTGAGCAACTGGATGGTCTCCAAGGCCGAGGCCGAGGCGTGGAGCGGCTATATAGAAGGGAAGGTCCAGGCGTCGATCACCAGGGGCAGTATGTTTTCCCTGGCCTTTGCCGCCTTCCTCGCGGTGTTCCGGGAGGGCGCGGAGACCATCCTGTTCTACCAGGCCCTCCTGGCGGGAAATGATAACTATATCAACATGATCTGGGCCGGCCTGGGCGTCGGCATCGTGCTTCTGGTGATCATCTATATCCTTATCCGTTTCCTCAGCATCAAGCTGCCCCTGAAGCCCTTCTTCCTGGGGACCAGCATCCTGCTCTTCGTCATGTCCATTGCCTTTACGGGATCGGGGATCAAGGAGCTGCAGGAGGGGAACGTCATCCCCGTTACCATGCTGCCCTTCAACTTTATCACCGTGGACATCCTGGGGATCTATCCCACGCTGGAGACTCTGATTCCCCAGCTCATACTGCTGGTTGTTACGGTGATAACCTTCGTCGTTCAGATACGGAGATCGAAAAGAATGAAGACCGTTTCCGCGTAGGGGCGGTCCCTTGAATATGGCTGTAACTCAAGCCGTTGGGCCTGAGAAAAATTTTAAGAGGAGTGTACCAATGAATATCAGAAAACTGATGGTACTTCTGCTAATGGCCTTCTGTACCGCTTCCCTGTTCGCCACCGGCGGGCAGGAGGGGAGGAGGCCCGAGAGCACGGTGAACCCCGGTGAGGACGCGGGCTTTGAGGAATTCCCCATAGGGGATGACCGGGAACTGGGCCCCATCAATGTGGCGGGGGTGTATTTCCAGCCCGTCGATATGCTGCCCGCGGGCAAGGGCCTTTCCGCCGCCGAGTCGGACTGCCACCTGGAGGCGGACATTTCCGCCGCCGAGGGCAATGACCTTGGCTACGGGGTGGGGGACTTTATCCCCAACCTGACGGTCCGTTACGAGCTGATCAAGTCCGACGGGACCAGGATTGACGGGACCTTCATGCCCATGAACGCCAGCGACGGCCCCCACTACGGCGCCAACATCAAACTCGCCGGCGCGGGAACCTACAAGGTGCGCTTCATCATTGAAAGCCCCATATCCCAGGACTACCTGCTCCACGTGGATCAGGCCACCGGCGTTCCCGGCAGGTTCTGGGCCCAGCCCCTGGTGGCGGAGTGGGACTTTAACTACATCCCCCGCACCTGGTAATAGCGGCGGGCTGACCGGCAAGGCCGGCCCGGTGTAAGGATTGATACGAGCGGAAGGCGTGCGGTTCCGGTGTGTGCCGGGGCCGCGCGTGATTCCGCCCTTGTTTTCATTAAGAAAGGGTGTATGCTCAGGTATTTAATTCAGGTCATACAGAATTTACTTTCCACGGGGATTCTGATCGCCCTTCTGGGGGCGGCGGTCTCCCGCAGCGAGCGGCCAAGATCCAGGGCCTGGTTCGTCCGGGGCGCCCTTGCCGGGGCCGCCGCCGCGCTGGTCCTGACGATCCTCCGGCGCGCCACCAATCTGGTCAACCGGGAATATGTGAACACCCTCACCCTGTTTGCGGCGATAGTTTCGGGGGCCATCTACCTGGCGCTGCTCTGGAAGAAGCGGCCCGGTCCCCGGCAGGAGGGCTTTCTGGACCGGGCAGGCGCGGTTCTTGCCGCTTCCCTCCTGTTCTACGCGCTTCCCACGATCCTGCTCTACGTTCCCGGCTTTGTGCTGCCCGGGGAGAGCATTTTCAGCACGGACTTCCTGTTCAAGCTCATTGGCTTCAGCGCGGGGCTTACCGTGGCGGTTTTGGCCTCCGCCGCCCTCTACGCCATTGCCAGGGCCTCGGGGCCTTTCCTTGCGGCGCTGATCCTCACGGCGGCCCTTGCCGTCAATATGGTGAATCAGGTCTCGGCCATCGTGCAGTTCCTGCTGGGCCGCCGCATCATTTCCGTGTCGCGGCATATCTTTTCCCTGATTGTTTTTATCATCAACTACAACACCCTCTTTCTCTACACCCTCATGGCGCTGGCCCTGGTCCTGCCCCTGGCGGCCTTTGCCGGGAGTTTCAGCTCCTCCGCGGCCTACGCCAACCCGGCGGAACACCGGAAGATCCGGGCCGCCCTGCGGAGGAGCCGCCGCCTGAGCTGCACCGTGGTACTGGGCTTTGCCCTCTCCGTGGTTTCCCTGACCGTGGTCAAGGCCTACAACGAGCGGGGGGTGGAACTTTCCCCCGCGGAACCCATGACCATCACCGGGGCCGAGATAACGATCCCCATTGAGCGCATAGAGGACGGCCACCTGCACCGTTTTGCCTTTAGCGCCTCCGACGGCACGGAGGTGCGCTTCATCGTGATAAAAAAGAATGAAATCGCCTACGGCGTGGGCCTTGACGCATGCGACATCTGCGGCGCCACGGGCTACTACGAGCGCAAGAATCAGGTGATCTGCCGGCTCTGCGACGTGGTGATGAACATATCCACCATAGGCTTCCGGGGGGGCTGCAACCCGGTCCCCCTGGCTTACAGCCTCCGCAGCGGGAACATGGTGATCCTGACGGAAAACCTGGAAAACGAAAAGGGCCGCTTCAAATGACGGGGAGGGACAGATGTTCTGGAGAATGGTAAAGGGCGCGTTTTTCCGGCAGAAGGGCAAGATGCTCATGGTGGCCTTCACCGTGGCCCTGGGGGCTTCCCTGGCGACGGCCATGCTGAACGTCATGCTTGACGTGGGGGACAAGGTAAACCAGGAGCTGAAGACCTACGGCGCCAACATCAATGTATTCCCCCGGGGCGCCTCCCTCCTGGAGGACCTCTACGGGGTAAGCGAAGGCTCCGGCGTGTCGGACAAGTACCTTGCCGAGGGCGAGCTGGGAAACATCAAGACCATATTCTGGGCCTTCAACATCGTGGACTTTACCCCCTACCTCAACACCCGCGCCAGGGTCAACGGCGGCGCGGAGGCCCGTATCGTGGGCGCGTGGTTTGACCGGCACCTGGAACTGCCCACCGGGGAAAGCCTCGACACGGGGATGCGGAACATGAAGAACTGGTGGGACCTGGAAGGCGCCTGGATAGCCGGGGGCGAAGAACGCGCCGCCATGGTGGGCCATTCCGTCGCCTCCCGCTACGGGATACGACCGGGGGATACGCTCTCCCTTGAAGGCCCCGCCGGTACCGAAACGGCTGTCGTGGCCGCGGTGTTCAACGCCGGCGGGGACGAGGACGAAGCGATCTACGTGCCCCTGAGCCTGGCCCAGGTCCTGGCGGACAAACCGGGCCTGGTGAGCAGCGTGGAGGTAAGCGCCCTGACCACCCCGGACAACGAGCTGTCCCGCCGGGCCGCCCAGGACCCCAGGGGCCTCTCCATCAAGGAATGGGAAACCTGGTACTGCACCGCCTATGTCAGCGCTATCTGCTACCAGATTGACGAGGTAATCACCGGCGCGGTCTCCAAACCCATACGGCAGGTGGCGGAATCCGAAGGCGCCATCCTGAAAAAGACCCAGCTCCTCATGCTCCTCATCACCATCCTGAGCCTGGCCGGTTCCGCGCTCGGCATATCCAACCTGGTAACGGCCAGCGTCATGGAGCGGGCCGCCGAAATCGGCCTCCTCAAGGCGGTGGGGGCCCACGACGGCCCCATAAACGCCCTGGTCCTCACGGAGATCAGCATCACGGGCATCCTCGGCGGCGTGGCCGGCTACTTTGCGGGCCTCCTCTTTGCCCGCATCATAGGCCAGTCGGTTTTCGGCTCCGCCATCGAGATCAAGCCCCTCGTGATCCCCCTGGTGGCCGTTCTCGTGTTCCTCGTAACCATGGCGGGCAGCATACCCTCCATACGCCTCCTCCTCTCCCTCAGACCCGCCGAGGTGCTCCATGGCCGCTAAGATCCTTTGGGCGCATCCCCGGCGTGTGCCGCGCCGGGGACCGGGCTATCCGGGGCTCCGCTATCGCTCCGGCCCCGGCGCTTCGCGCGGGGGGTGCGAGCCCCTTCGGGGCTCGCACCCCTCCTATCCCTTGCGCGAAGACCTGACGGCCCTGAAATTCCCCTCCGGAGTCCGGGTCGCTTCTCCGCTACGCCCTCCGCGCCCCTGCGGCGCTGTGAAGGCCCATATACGTTTACTTTACAAAAATGTAACTACTTTTCCCCTTAGTTTTCAAGGAAAAGCGGACGACACGGGCAAAAGCCGGGAATTTCGAACAAAAAGTCCGTGTTTTCCGTGTGGTCTACTTTCCCTTAGTTCCATAACGGGAAAGTGGTTAGTAAAGAAGCTAAGTAAACGCCTATGGAGGGAGGCCCCATGAACAGACAGCGCTTCTACCTCAAAATGGTCGCCGGCTCCCTCCTCAGGCGGCGCTCCCGCATGATCGTGGCCCTCCTAGCCGTGGCCGTCGGGGCGGCTATCCTTTCGGGGCTCATCACGATCTACTACGACATACCCCGGCAGATGGGCCAGGAATTCCGCTCCTACGGGACCAACTTCGTGCTCCTCCCCTCGGGGAACGAGACCGCCCTGCCGGAGGGCCTGATACGGGAAGCCCTGGCCTACCTCCCCGCCGGGAACCTCGTGGGGGCCGCCCCCTACCGTTACCAGATGGTCAAAATAAACGAGCAGCCCTTCATGGCGGCGGGCACGGACCTGGGGGAGGCCCGGAAGACCAGCCCCTACTGGCTGGTCCAGGGAAGGTGGCCCGAAGCCCCCGGCGAGGCCCTCATAGGCCAGGAGGTGGCCGACAGGATACGCCTCCTGCCGGGAAGCGCCTTTACCCTCAACGGCGCAGCGGCGGGGGGGCGGAAGATCACCGGGCCCAACGGCGCCGAGGGCCGCGATTTCCGGGTTTCCGGGGTGGTCCAGACCGGCGGCACCGAGGAAGCCTTCATCTTCATGGCCCTCCGGGACTTTGAGGACATGATGGGCGACGGGGGAAAGGCCGACGTGGTGGAGTGCAGCATTTCCGCCGCCGGGGAGGACCTCCAGGTTTTGGCCGACCGCATAGCCTCGGAGCTAAGCGGGGTAAGCCCCCGGCTGGTCAAGCGCCTCACCGAATCGGAGGGGGCCGTGCTGACCAAGCTCCGGGCCCTAATCTACCTGGTTACGGTGATAGTCCTCCTCCTCATCATGATCTGCGTGGCCACCACCATGATGGCAGTCGTGGCGGAGCGGCGCAAGGAAATTGGCCTGCGTAAGGCCCTGGGGGCGGCCAACTCCAGCCTGGTCACGGAATTCCTGGGGGAAGGGGTCTTTCTCGGCACCTTGGGCGGACTCCTGGGGGCCTTTCTCGGCTTCCTCTTCGCCCAGATGGTCAGCGTTAATGTATTCAGCCGCTCCATCGGCTTTAAGCCCCTTTTGATACCGGCGACGGTGGCGATCTCCGTACTGATCACCGCCCTGGCCTGCCTAATCCCGGTACGGCGGGCCACCGACGTGGACCCGGCCATCGTCTTGCGAGGTGAATAACATGGACTTACTGGAACTCAAGGATGTTTCCAAAGAATACGGAAGCCTCAAGGCCCTGCAAAACATCAACCTTTCGGTAAAACAGGGGGAATGGCTGGCGATCATGGGCCCTTCGGGCTCAGGCAAAACCACCATGATGAACATCATAGGCTGCATGGACAAACCCAGCGCCGGCGAAGTCTTTCTGGACGGGGTGGACATTTCCAGGCAAAACGCGAGGAACCTTACCACCCTGAGGCGGGACAAAATCGGCCTGATCTTTCAACAGTTCCATCTGGTCAATTACCTGACGGCGCTGGAGAATGTCATGGTGGCCCAGTACTACCACAGTATGCCCGATGAAAAGGAAGCCTTGGAGGCCCTGCGGCGGGTGGGCCTTGCGGACAGGGCCAAACACCTGCCCAGCCAGCTTTCCGGCGGGGAGCAGCAGCGGGTCTGCATAGCCCGGGCGCTGATCAACTACCCCATGCTGATCCTGGCGGACGAGCCCACGGGAAACCTGGACGAGGCCAACGAGGGCATCGTCATCGACATATTCAAACAGCTCCACCGGGAGGGCAGCACGATCATCGTGGTAACCCACGACCCGGAGGTGGCGGAAGACGCGGAGCGCACCGTGGTGCTGGAACACGGCCGCATAGCGCGGATCCTTACAAACGACGCAAGGGCAGGGTAGGGGGAAACACATGAAAGGACCTTTTGGAACAGGCGTTTCGGCAAAGGCCATGATCTTTGTCTCGGCGCTCATCGCGGCGTTGGCCTTCACGGGCTGCGCCGGAAAAACCTACCGGGACGGAACCTGGACGGGCCGCAGCGGCGAGGACGACACCGGCGCCTGGGGCGAAGTTACCCTCACCATCGCCGGGGGAAAAGTCGCCTCCTGCGATTTCGTTACCTGGCAAAAAGACGGCAGCCCCAAAGACGGGGAGTACGGCAAGATCAACGGGGAAATATCCAACCAGGTATTCTACGACAAGGCCCAGCTCGCCGTCCGGGCCATGGAACAGTACGCCCGCCAGTACCGGGAAACCGGGGACCTGAAAAAGATAGACGCCGTGAGCGGCGCCACCATCGCCTACAACCAGTTCCTGGAAGCCGTGGAACTTGCCCTGGAACAGGCGCGGCAGTAATCAGAATAAGGGCGCATCCCCGGTGCTTTGCACCGGGGACCGGGCTATCCGCTCCAATTTTTTCTGCCCTTACGGGCAGAAAAAGATTTCCGCTTCTATCAGCCCCTTCGGGTCTGGCAATTAGCGGTAAGGATTTAGGCGCTGCTATTCAGCAGCGCGGAATTATCCCTTGCACGGGCAAGCCCCCCGCCCTTGGGGCCGGGGGCTTCATCACTGCTAAAAGGCAAAGCCGGCTTCCAGCCGGACAAGCAGGCCCATGCCGACACCGAATACTTTTTCATTCTTCAACGTAAGCCAGTTCCAATCATCTTTGACTCCGAAGACCAGGGGAAGGCTTAGGGAGGGCCTGAACAGAAACCCGTTGGGATTTCCAAAGTCTATCTTCCATTCAACCCCGGGGTGCAGCAGAAAACCGTCAACAAGATAGGCGCCAAGCAAACTTGTTAGGCTGCCGTACCCGGCGCCCGCCGTAACTCCGAATATTCCTTCCCAGGGACGCCAGACGCCTGTCGCTTCGATAAAGAGAAAGGTGGGGAAAATCAAGGACCACCCTAACTCCCCTCCGACAGAAAAACTGTTGTTCAGCCTGAATTCGTATCCGGCGGCTAAACCCGCCACCCCTGAGGTGCCGGCGGTAATGGTGTGCCGGGCTGTCTGCGCTCCCAGGCCGGTGGCTGCCGTCAAGATCACGCTGAACGCGGCGGTCAGAAGGAATCGCTTTTTCATGGTATGCTCCTTATTAAAAACAAAGTCCCGCGGCCGGATTCAGGCAGCCGACGGCTGCCGTACTACGAATCTCTGCCGCAGGACTCCAGGTGCCCGCTATGAAGCGCCCCGCAAAAGCCCATGGATACAGGGACCCCCGGAGGCGCATTTTTGAGGGGAAAAAGGTGTGCGCCGAAAGGCGCTTGAAGGGTCTAGTTACAGGTAACGGGGGGGGGGGGGGGGGGGGGGGAAAAGAAACCATTTGTAATTACACCAAAAGTTGACATAAAGGCCGGGGC
>JAISQV010000295.1 GCA_031273985.1 Spirochaetaceae bacterium
CATCACATCGGTATGCTGGAAATCGCCCGCAGTTTTCCCGCCCTGGAACTCGTGGAACGTATTGCCGATGCGCTGGACATTGAAATTTATGAACTGTTTATAGATCCCCTTTCCCCCCAGGAAGAGCTGGAACGGCTTTATCAGACCGTAGCGAATAACATTGAGCGGGTGGTCAGCGAAGCTGTGGAAAAGAGCCTTATCGGTAAAAAATGCAAGGACTAAAAAAGGAACCCCGGTACAGATTCTGTCTTGTATTTGTGGATATGCTGAATAAGAACTCCTGTTATGCAAGGGTTCAAACACAAAGAAATTTAACCACTAAAAACACGAAAAAAGAGGCGGGGATTACGAACAAAAATTCCGTGCTTTTCGCGGTTAATATTCTCTTCGCCTCCCTCAGGGCGGGCCGGGAGAAGGCCGGGGGGCGTTGCGGGGGGGCTGGCCCCCCGCATTGGGGGTAGCGAAAAAGCGTTTTGGCGCAGCCAAAACCTTTGGAGTGCAGGGGGCTCGGCCCCCTCCTCCCTTACCGGCTGCTTGATCACAATGGGGGCGGCGGTTATGATCCGCCCATGAAGATCGATCCGCTGCTGCGGAACATAGACGCGCTTTTTCCCGGCGATTTTAGCGCGGAAGAGCGGGCCCGGGCGCAGACGCTGTTTTTCAAGAATCTGTCGGCGGCGATGCACCGGTTTTACGGCGGCAAGATTCAGACCCTGCCCAGGTGCGCGCTGGAGGGTTTTTCCTGGTTCAATGTGTGGTATACGCCGGGGGTTTCGCAGGTTTCCACGGATATAAGGGACCGTAACGATGAGTCTTTTTCCCTGACGAGCCGGGGCAGCACGGTGGCGGTGGTTTCCGATTCTACGCGGGTGCTGGGCGACGGGGACTGCACGCCTCCCGGGGGGCTGGGGGTGATGGAGGGGAAGGCCCTGCTCATGAAGTATCTGGGCGGGGTGGACGCGGTGCCGCTCTGTGTCGATTCGAGGGGCCCCGACGGCAGGAACGATCCCGAGCGGCTGATTCAGTTTGTGCAGATGGCGCAGCATTCTTTCGGGGCGGTCAATCTTGAGGATATAAGCCAGCCGAATTGTTACCGGGTGCTGGACGGGCTCAGGGATTCCTGCGATATACCTGTCTGGCACGACGACGCCCAGGGCACCGCCTGCGTAACCCTGGCCGCGCTGCTCAACGCCCTGAAGCTGGCCGGCAAAGCCCTGGGGGATGTGAGTATAGCGCTGCTGGGGGCCGGCGCGGCGAATACGGCCATAGCCCGGCTGATTCTGGACGACGGCGGGGACCCGGCCCGGATGACGGTCTTCGATTCCGCCGGGGGGCTCCACGCGGGCCGGGAGGATATTCAGCGGGACCGCCGGAATTACCGGAAGTGGGAGATCTGCGAGCGGACCAACCCCCGCCGGATCAACACCGTGGAGGAGGCCCTGCGGGGGGCCGATGTGCTGATAGCCCTTTCCAGCCCCGGCCCGGACACGGTGAAGCCCGAATGGGTGGCCTCGATGGCGGATAAGGCCATCGTCTTTGCCTGCGCCAATCCGGTGCCGGAGATTTGGCCCTACGCGGCGCGGGAGGCCGGGGCTTTCATTGTCGCCACGGGCCGGGGGGATTTTCCCAATCAGGTGAACAATTCGGTCTGCTTTCCCGGCATACTCAAGGGGGCGCTGCTCGTGCGGGCCCGCCGGATCAGCGACCGCATGGCCCTGCGCTGCGCCCACTCCATCGCGGATTTTTCCGAGCGCCGGGGCATAGGGCCCGACAATATTATCGTTACTATGGAAGAAGAGGATGTCTTTGCCCAAGAAGCGGCGGATGTGGCCATGGCCGCCGTGGAGGAAGGCGCTGCCCGGCTTTCGGCAACCTGGCGGGAGGTCTACGACAGGGCCCGTGCGGATATTGCCGCTGCCAGGGCCGTGACGGCGGAGCTCCAGGAGCGGGGCTTCATACAGCGGCCTCCGGAGGAAATGCTGTCCAGGGCGCTGGAAGAGGCCATTGCCGCTACGCGCCGGGAGTAAGACGGGGGGAATATTAACCACGAAGGGCACCAAGGACACGAAGGAAGAGAGATGAAGAGAAGATGAACCACGAAGGGTGCCAAGGACACGAAGAAAGATGAAGAAAAGATGAACCACGAAGGGCACCAAGGACACGAAGGAAGAGAGAGGAAGAGAAGATGAACCACGAAGGGCACCAAGGGCACCAAGGACACGAAGGAAGATGAAGAAAAGATGAACCACGAAGGGCACTTTTCCGTTATGGAACTTTTCCGTTATGGAACTGAGGAAAAGTAGAGGAAAAGTAGAGGACACGAAGAAAGATGAAGAGAATATTAACCACGAAGGACACCAAGGACACGAAGGAAGAGAGATGGGGGTTGGCCTTCTAGCTTCTTCCTTTGTGCTCTTCGTGTTCTTTGTGGTTATAAATCTTCGTGTTCGTGGTTATAAATCTTTATTTGTAGTTGTAGGTCAAGTTTAGCCGGAGCGGCGGGAGTTCCGGGGGATTAACGGATTTACGGAGTTTTGATGCACAGGATTGTAAGCAAGACGCGGCTTTCCGCGGAGGTCTATGAGATGACCGTTGAGGCGGGCCTCGTGGCCGGGGCGCGGAAGGCCGGGCAGTTTGTCATTGTCCAGACGGATATTGACTGGGGGGAGCGTATTCCCCTTACCATAGCCGACGCCGATGCCGGGGCGGGGACCATCACCATGGTGTTCCAGACCGTGGGGGCAACCACCCACAGGCTCGCCGCCAGGGAGCCGGGGGAGCATATAGCCGCCGTGCTGGGCCCCCTGGGGAATCCCACGCACATAGAGCGTTTCGGCCACGTGGTCTGTGTCGGCGGCGGCATAGGGACGGCGCCGCTCTACCCCATCGTGGAGGCCCTGAAGGCGGCGGGCAACCGGGTAACGGTGATCACCGGCGCCCGCACCGGGGAGCTGATCATCTTCGAGGAGAGGATGCGGCGCTGCGCCGATGAGCTGATCATCGTTACCGATGACGGCTCCCGGGGCCGCAAGGCCCTGGTCACGGAGCCCCTTCGGGAATTCTGCGCCGCAGCGCCCCCGCCGGACATGACCTTCGCCATAGGCCCCGCCGTGATGATGAAATTCTGCGAGCGGACCGCGGCGGAATTTCAGACGCCCATCACCGTGTCGCTCAACACGATCATGATAGACGGTACCGGGATGTGCGGGAGCTGCCGGGTTACCGTGGGGGGCGAAACCAGGTTTGTCTGCGTGGACGGCCCGGAGTTTGACGGCCACCTGGTGGACTTTGACAATATGATAATGCGCATGGGGGCCTTTCGGGAGCGGGAACGGCAGGACCGCCACGAGTGCCGCATCGAGTTGGGCCTGGAAGCCGCGGCGAATCCCTAATGCAGGGGCTGCAATTAGACTGTTGAAAATGAAGAATAATGAAGAATTTAACCACGGAAAACACGGACAAAAGTCAGAAATTCAAGCACTGTCAACAAGTTAAGCGGAGGGAAAACTAAAGCAGTCCGCGCACGGATTATACGGATTTTTCGTTCCAAACCCTTCTTAATCGGTGAAAATCCGTGAAAATCTGTGGATAAAATTTCTTAATTTGTTGACACTGGAAATTCAAGTAAAAAGCCCGGTGGTTCGTGGTTATCCCTTCCTTCTTCGCCTTCGTGTTCCCTTTGTGCGCCTTCGTGTAAATTCTTCGTTTTTTGTGAACTCCATTGTTCGTGAGGCCTACTTTTCCTTTAAGGCTGGCGGAAAAGTGTGGTTCCTGATTTCAGACCTGTTAATAAGGGCATAAACACAGGTATAATGATCGTGTACGAGGAGGGTGTGCATGGTGTGGAGAAACCGGGAAGACCTGGAGAGCCTGGCGGCGGCCCGGTTGAAAGATATTCGGGAACTGGAGGCGCGGGGAAAGCTCGGTAACCGCGAACGCCTTGCGATTCCCCTGCAGGAGATGCCCGTCCAGGACCCGCATGAGCGGGTGAAGAATGTGGGGGAGGTGGCCCTGGGCTACGGCGAGAATCAGGCCCGGCTTGAGGCGGAGCGCTGCCTTTCCTGCAGGGATGCGCCCTGCATAGAGGGCTGCCCCGTGCAGGTGCCCATTCCCCGCTTTATAGCGGAATTCAGGAAGGGCGGCTATGCGGCGGCGGCGGCGATCATCAAGGAGAATAACCTGCTTCCCGCGGTCTGCGGGCGGGTCTGCCCCCAGGAAAACCAGTGCCAGGCGCGCTGCACCCTGGGAAAGAGCCTCAAATCCGTGGAAAAGGCCGTTTCCATAGGCCGGCTGGAACGCTTCCTCGCCGACTGGGAGCGGGAATCCGGCGCCGCCGCCCTGCCGGAGCTTAGCCCCCCCACGGGCAGGCGGGTCGCCGTGGTGGGCTCCGGCCCCGCGGGACTCACCGCCGCCGCGGACCTTGCCCGCGCGGGCCACGGCGTTACCGTTTTTGAGGCCTTCCACAGGCCCGGCGGCGTCATGGTCTACGGGATTCCCGAATTCCGCCTGCCCAAGAGCATAGTCGAGGCGGAGGTAAGCGCCCTGGGACGGCTCGGCGTGGTCTTTGAGACCAATTTCCTCGTGGGGCGTACCAGAACGGTAAGGGAGCTTCTCGATGAGGACGGCTACGACGCCCTGTTCATAGGCGCCGGGGCGGGGCTCCCCCGCTTCCTGGGGGTTCCCGGAGAGAATCTGGTGGGTGTTTCCAGCGCCAACGAGTACCTTACCAGGGCCAACTTGATGAAAGCCTACGATCCCCGGAGGGCCGCCACGCCGATCTACAACTCCCGCGTGGTTGCCGTGGTGGGCGGCGGGAATGTGGCCATGGATGCTGCCCGCATGGCCCTCCGGCTGGGCGCGGAGGAGGTGCACATCGTGTACCGCCGGGGCCCGGAGGAGATGCCCGCCCGGGCCGAGGAAATAGACCACGCCCGGGAAGAGGGGGTGGAATTTGACTATTTGCGGAATCCTGTTAGAATTGTGGGAGACAAGGATGGCCGCGTTACCGGCCTGGAACTGCGCAAGTACGAGCTTGGCGCCAGCGACGCTTCGGGGCGGCGCAGCCCCGTGGCCCTTCCCGGCTCGGAGTACCTGTTCCCCTGCGATACGGTTATAGCCGCCCTGGGGAACGACGCCAACCCCCTCCTGGTGCGGACCACGGGGAATCTGAAGGCCGACGACCGGGGCCGCATCATCGTCGACGGGGAGCAGCGCAGTTCCCTGGACCGGGTCTACGCCGGCGGCGACACCGTGCTGGGCGCCGCGACCGTGATCCTTGCCATGGGGGAGGGCCGTAAGGCGGCGGCGGCCATCAACCGATTATTGAAGCCATGAAGGGTGTTAAACGTTGGTTTATCCTGGCCGCCGGGATGGCGCTCCTTGCCCCGGCCGGTTTTTCCCAGGCCCCGGATTCCGCCCCCGCGATTTCCCGCCTGGACGCCCTGCAGAACTACCGCACAGGCCGGGACCTGGAGGGGCGCAGCCGCATGGAGGAGGCGGAGCGTTACTACGCCGAGGCCGTGCGTATATGCAGGGATGAACTTGCCCGGAATTCCTCGAACATGGATTCCTACACGGTCCTTACCTGGACCCTCCAGCGCCAGCAAAAGTACGGCGAGGTAATCTCCTGGGGCGAGCAGGCCCTGCGGGTGCAGAACGATTACCGGATCATCGAGACCATGGGGGAAGCCTACTTCTACCTCAACGACTTCCCCCAGTGCCGCCGTTTCATGCAGCGCTACGTCAACGCGCTGCCCCAGGGGGACCGCGCCGCAGTGGCCTACTTCTTCATCGGGGAGATCTACCGCATAGAAAGCAAATTCCTCCTGGCGGACATAGCCTACACCACCGCCGTCCGGCTGGAACCGGGCTCGGCCCTCTGGTGGTACCGCCTCGGCTCCGTGCGGGAATCCGCCGGCGACGCCGCCCCCGCCGCGGAAGCCTACGAGCGGGCACT
>JAISQV010000307.1 GCA_031273985.1 Spirochaetaceae bacterium
AAAGGCGCCCCCCTGCTGCACCAGGCGGCGGCTCTCGCTCTTTGAGGGAACCAGCCCGGCGTCGGCGAAGAGGTCCACTATATTGTAGCCCGCCTCGAACGCGGCGCGGGGCAGCCGGCAACCGGGCATGGCCTCCCGGTCGCCGCCGCCGCCAAAAGCCGCTTGGGCCCCCGCCAGCGCCCGGTCCGCCTCGGCCTTCCCGTGGATCAGCGCCGTCACCTCCCAGGCCAGCCGCTCCTTGGCCTCGTTGGGGTTTTTCCCCGGAGCGCAGAGAAGTTCGCACTCCTCCGCGGAAAGAAACGTAAACATCAAAAGAAAACGCCGCACATCGGCGTCCTGCACATTCCGCCAGTACTGAAAAAAATCATAGACCGGCGTCAGGGCGGAGTCCAGAAACACCGCGCCCTTCTCGGTCTTCCCCATCTTCTTGCCGTCGGCGGTCGTTATCAGCGGGAAGGTCAGGCCGAAAACCCCGGCGGACTCCACCCGGCGTATGAGCTCCACCCCGGCGACAATATTCCCCCACTGGTCGTCCCCCCCAATCTGCAGGCGGCACCCGTGGCGGCGGTACAACTCCAGAAAATCGTAACTCTGCAAAAGCTGATAGTTGAACTCGATAAACGAAAGCCCCGTCTCCATCCGCGTCCGGTACGCGTCAAAACTCAACATACGGTTCACCGAAAAATGCCGGCCTATGTCCCGCAGAAAATCAATATAATTAAGATCCCCCAGCCAGTTCTTGTTGTTATCGTGCCGGGCGCGGTCGCCGTCAAAGCCCAGAAAGCCGTCGAGCTGCCGCCGTATACACTCGGCATTACGGTCCAGCTCCTCGTAACTCACCAGCCTCCGCATCTCGCTCTTGCCGGAGGGGTCCCCGATCCGGGCCGTGCCGCCCCCCAGCAGCGCTATACCCTTGTGCCCCGCGCCGCATAGATGGCGGAACGCGAAAAACGGCACCATGTGGCCTATGTGCAGGCTCTCCCCCGTAGGATCGCAGCCCACATAAAACAGCACCGGCTCCCGGTCCATCAGGGCGGAAAGCCCCTCCGCATCGGTACACTGGGCGAAAAACCCGCGAGCCTTCAAATTCTCAAGCGCCTCGTTCACCGCCGCCTCCTGCAACTCCCAGTTCAAACCTGATAAACTTTAATCCAAAACGACTCAAATTATTCATAATTTGAGTCGTTTTTACCTTATCCTCCACCCCCTTTCAACCAGGAATTCCAAGGTTTTACCGGGATGTACGCATCACCAAAGTAACATGGGGTGGCGGCGGGAAGAAACATGGGGGGCACCTCTGGGGGGCCCCATGTTTTTCGCCGCCGACAGGACCCCCGGTAATTTTTTAAGGCGTCCTGCGGGATTAACCTTGGAATTACTGAGTCACTCTACCCATTCTTGACCGGCGGGACAAGCCTGCCTACACTAAAAGCGTGGAATTCACCCTCACCGAAAGCCTCATCCGGGACATCATCTTCGCCATGGAGGACCAGGGCCGGGAGCGCCTCCTCGACAGCCGGGAAGGAACACTCGTAGAAGAGAAGAATCAGAAGGGGGCCGAGCCCCCTGCGCTCCAGCCTCCTCGGGCCTGCGGCCCTGCGGGGGCTTCCGCTACCCCCGTGCGGGGACACCCCGCAACGCCCCGTGCTCTCTCCCCCAGCCCGGAGGAACGCTACCTCCCCCTCCCCCGCTGGGACTCCGCCGGGGGCTACAAACTAATGGAACAATTCGCCGCCCTGTACCGGGAGCCCCGCGTAAGGGAAGAACTCCGGGCGGCGCTTGACCAAGGCCGGGGCGTGTTCCGGGCCTTCAAAAACACCCTCGCCCGTAACCCGGAGGCCGAGCGGCGCTGGCATACCTTCAAGGAGCGGGAACTGCGCCGCCGCGTCCTCGCGTGGTACGACGACCTCAGAATCTCCTGGGGGCTTGAGCGGCTGGGCCCGGAACCGGAAGAAACGGAGGAGCTCCTCCTGGAGGACTTCCGCTTCCGCCCCCCCGCAGGGGGGGACGACGAAGCGGCGGCGGCCCTCCGCCCCGGAACGGCGCCCCCGCTGGTGGTGGCCGAGACCGCCGCCGGGGACTTTGCCGGCTACGGCGCCCTGCGCCCCGGCGGGCCCCCCGCCGTGATCCTGGAAGTGGCCCCGGAGTACCGGGGCATAGGCCTGGGGGAGGCCCTCCTGGAGCGCGTCCTGGAAGCGGCCCCGCCGGGCCCCCTGATCCTGGACCTTCCCGCGGAATTCGAAAGCTTCGCCGGGGCGCTCCGGCGGCACTCCTTTAGCCCCCTCAGCACCCGCTACCTGAAGCGCTGATACCGTGACCGGGCTAAAATTAAGAAATGACGAACCCAGGAACCCGCCTTTCGGAGGGGAGGCAGAGCAGCGGGGTATTAGACCCATATGCGTATACTTATCAAGAAATTAACCACGAAAAGCACGAAAGATACGAAAAGAAGAGGAATAATGAGATGATTACTGAGCCTGTCCCAAAACTAATTGACTGTGCGCTAAAAGCGCACGGTTTTGGGACAGGCTCTACTAGCAAAAATTTCGTGCTTTTCGTGTCTTTCGTGGTCAAAATGAATCAAAGTAAACGCAGATGGGTATTAGACCCCCCTCGAATAAATCAAGGTACTAGCGCCGTCAGGCCGCGCAAGGGATAGAAGCGGAAATCCTTATCTGCCCGAAGGGGCAGATAAGATTGAAGCGGATAGCCCGGTCCCCGGCCCGTTCCGGGCCGGGGATGCGCCCTTCTTGCGCTTCTCCCCTTCCTTGTTCCTTAGGAACTGTTCCTCAGGAACTTGTAATTGTAGCTCCCTTCAGGTATTTTTATGGGTATGGACCTCTCGCGATTCGACCTATGGTACCGAATCCGCTACCGTAGAACGAGTTCGGCTTTCATTGCCACCGCCATGATCCTGGCGGACCTTTTCGGGGGCATGCTTTCCATCGGCACGGGCTTTTTCTGGGTTAATCTTTACGATATGTCCATCATCAACTTCAAATCCTTCGTTACCTACTGGCCCTATCTGCCCTTTTTTATCATCCTGTTCTGGATGTTCCGGCTCTATCCGGGGGTGTCCCTGGCCCCCGCGGAGGAGCTCCGCCACTTTACCACGGCCAGTCTCATCACCCACGGGGGTATCATTCTTTCCCGTTATATCGAAGCCACGAAATTTGACGCCATATCCGCCGCCTTCATCGTCAGTTTTGTTTTTTCGCCGGTGATTCTCATGGTCTGCCGCTCCCTGGGGCACAGCATTCTGCGGCGGAGCCCCGTTAAGGGCATCCCCGCCGTTATTTTCGGCTCCGGGCCTTTGGGAAGGCTCGTGGTGGAGCAGCTCCTGGGAAGCAAACGCATGGGCTATGTCCCGGTGCTGATTCTGGACCACGCGCCGGAGCCTGTTGCGGGGGATGAGGACAGTTACCGGGGAATCCCCATCATCTACGACCTCTCCCTGGGGCCGGAGCTGGTGCGGCGCTACAATATCAAGATGGCCATTATCGCCATGCCGGAACTTTCCGATGACGAGCTGGCCCGGCTGCTCAATTATTCGGTCGCCGACTTTAGGTACAATGTACTTATCCCCGACTTTGTGAGTGTCGCCAATATTTGGATGTCCATCCGGGATTTTGAAGGGCTTCTGGGCCTGGCCACCACCCACCGGCTCCGCATGGGCTGGAACCTGGCCATGAAGCGGGCACTGGATCTTTTTGTGGTGATCCTGGGGGGCCTTATCGTCATGCCCTTCCTCCTGGTCATAGCGCTGCTCATCAAGCTGAGTTCCCCGGGGCCGGTGCTCTACAAACATTTCCGGGTCGGGCAAAACGGAAAGGCGCTGGGGGTCTACAAATTCCGCTCCATGGTGATCAATGCGGACGCCAGGCTGCGGGATATGCTGGAGAGCGACGGGGAGCTGCGGAAGGAGTGGGAGGCCAACTATAAGCTGAAGAAGGATCCCCGTATCACCTGGATAGGGAGATGGATGCGCGGCACGAGCATCGATGAATTCCCCCAGATTTTCAATGTGCTCAAGGGCGAGATGAGTCTGGTGGGGCCCCGCCCCGTTACGGAGGCGGAGGTGGAAAGGTACGGGGAAAATTTTCAGCGCATCTTTTCCGTCAAGCCGGGGATGACGGGGCTCTGGCAGGTTTCGGGGCGCTCCGACACGGACTACAATGATCGGGTTTCCTACGACAGTTACTACCTCCAGAGCTGGTCCATCTGGCTGGATCTCTGGGTGCTCTACAAAACGGTGGGCGTAGTGTTCCGGGGCAAGGGGGCCTATTGAATGGGTAAGCCGTGTCCAGGGCCGCGCCTGGGGGGATGCGCCGGGCTCCTGCTTCTGCTGCTGCTCTGCTTCCCGGCGGAGGCTGAACTCCGCTCCTTTTCCGCCCTGTATCCCGGCATGGACGCGGAAATGCGGGGGGAGGTTTTTTCCGCCGGGGGAAGGACCCTTACCCGCTCCAATGCCGCGGAGTTGCTGTTCCCCCCGGATATTGGGGAGGCCGGCGCCCTTCGGGATCTGCAACGCGAGGTGCGGGAACGGCAGAACACGGTGCTGGTGGAATCCCTCATCGTGGTTCCCGGCGCTCCCGTCAGCCTGCTGGACATCTACAACGCCCTGTCCAGGGTCCGGGACCTCCGGGGAAGGACCTACCACTCCCACACGCGAAACCGGGAGGTGGCCCTTTTCCAGGAGGCCGCCCGGCTGCGGGACGGGACAAGGCGGGAAGCCGTGGCGGATCCCCCCCCGGCCGCCGCCATCCCCGCCTCGGAGACGGTGTACATGAATCTCCGGGATAATAACTTCGGGACCTGTTTCTACCGGGCGGACTTCAGCCTGCTGGAACGCGGGGTCTTCTACAGTCTGACCAACTTCAAGACGATCTATTATATCGTTGTGCCGGTGATACGGGAGGACCGCTTCCTGGCGGGTTTCTACATAGAGCCCCTGGCGGAGGGGGTGCTGATCTACTGCGCTGCTGTGGCGGAGGTCTCGGACTTTGTGGCGAAGCGGGTGGATATGCCCTCGGCCATAGAGAAGCGGCTCGGCGTGTTTCAGGGCTGGGTGGCGGAGGGGATAGGCGCGGGGCGGTAATACGGAATCTGTGTTGTATATGTAATCTACTTTCCCTATTGGTGTCCAGCAGCAGTTTCATTGACCCAGGATAAACGCATAGAAATGAAAATCTGAAAAAAACAAAGAAATTAACCACAGACCACACGGACAACACAGACTCTTTGTTCAAAATTCCCGCTTTTGTCCGTGATGTCTACTTTT
>JAISQV010000014.1 GCA_031273985.1 Spirochaetaceae bacterium
GTTACCGTCTCCGAGCTGGCCCGGAAGATGAATCTTAAAGTTTCCGACATGATTCAGAAGCTCATGGGCATGGGCATGATGGTTACGATCAACCAGCAGATTGACGCGGAAACCGCCACGCTCCTGGCGGCGGAATTCGGGGCGGATGTCAAGATCGTCAGCCTCTACGAGGAAACGGTGATAGCCAGCGGCTCCGATGAGGGCGCAGCGATGCTTCCCCGGCCTCCGGTGGTTACCGTCATGGGTCATGTGGACCACGGCAAGACCAAGCTCCTCGACGCCATCAGGAGCGCCGACGTGGTGGCCGGGGAATTTGGCGGGATCACCCAGCACATAGGCGCCTACATGGTGGAGACGCCGCAGGGGAGCATCACCTTCCTCGACACCCCCGGCCACGAAGCCTTTACCCGCATGAGGGCCCGGGGCGCCCAGGTAACGGACATTGTGGTGCTGGTGGTGGCCGCCGATGACGGCGTCATGCCCCAGACCATTGAGGCGATCAACCACGCCAGGGCCGCGGACGTGCCCATCATCGTGGCGGTGAACAAGATAGACAAGGCCGACGCGAACCCCGACCGGGTCAAGAGCCAGCTTTCGGAGCTGAACCTCATGCCTGAAGAATGGGGCGGCCAGACCATGTTTGTCGAGCTTTCGGCCCTGCAAAAGAAGGGCATAGACAAGCTCATCGACGCGATACTCCTGGAGGCGGAGATTCTCGATCTCAAGGCCAACTACGGCCACAGCGCCGAGGGGAAGATTCTCGAAGCCCGGATAGACCACGGCAGGGGCATAGTGGCCACGGTGCTGGTGGAGCGGGGCACCCTGAACATAGGGGATTCCTTCGTGGCCGGCGTGTGGCCCGGCAAGGTGCGGGCCCTGTTCAACGACCGGGGTGAGAAGATAAGCCAGGCGACGCCCTCCATGCCGGTGGAGGTTATCGGCTTCGAGGGCGGCCCCAACGCGGGGGAACCCTTCCAGGTAGTGGAAGACGAAAGGCTGGCCCGGGGGGTCTCGTCAAAGCGCCAGGAACTGAAACGCTTCGAGGACGCCAAGAATATCCGCAAGGTAACGCTGGACAATCTGCGGGACACGATAAACCAGGGGGCCATACAGGAACTCAAGGTCATCATCAAGTCCGACGTGCAGGGATCCGCGGAGGCCCTGCGCACCAGCCTCGAAAAACTCTCCACCGCCGAGGTGCGCCTCCACGTGATACAGGCCCTGCCCGGCGCCATCAACGAGGGCGACGTGGACCTGGCCATAGCGAGCGACGCGATCATCATAGGCTTCAACGTGCGGCCCGTACCCAAGGCAAAACTTCTGGCGGATCAGGAAAAGGTGGACATCCGCAAGTACAATGTCATCTACAAGGCGGTGGAAGAGATACAGCAGGCCATGGAAGGCATGCTCAAACCCGACACCAAAGAAGAAGTCATCGCCCAGGTGGAAGTGCGCGAAACCTTCAAGGTGCCCAAAATCGGCATCGTCGCGGGCTGCTACGTGCTCAGCGGCACGGTCAAGCGCAGCGCCAGCGCCAACGTCATCCGGGACGGCATCGTGATCCACACCGGAAAAATAGCGTCCCTGCGCCGCTTCAAGGACGACGCGCGGGAAGTGGCAGCCGGCTTTGAGTGCGGCATGAGCATCGAGGGCTTCGATCACGCGGCGGTGGGGGATCAGTTCGAGGTCTTCGAGATGGTCGAAGTGGCGCGGAAGCTGAGTTGATCGTTAATTCGGAATACGGGCGCATCCCCGGCATCCTGCCTGACGGCAGGCCGCCGGGGACCGGGCTATCCGGGGCTCCGCTTCGCTCCGGCCCCGGCGCTTCGCGCCGTGGCTGCGAGCCCCTTCGGGGCCCGCACCCCTCCTATCCCTTGCGCGGGGCTTCCCGTGGTGTCTAAACACTTTCCCGCTATGGAACCGGGGCGCGCCTTGATGTTGAAAAATCATGGGATACCGGTGATTGAAGGCCAGTCCGGGCATTTATGTCCTTCCTTCGTGCGCCTTTGTGTGCCCTTTGCGCGCCTTGGTGTAACTCCTATGTTTTTAGTCCAATCAAGGTGTTAGCGGCATGGGCGCGTATCGTATTGAGCGGGTGGGGCGTCTGATTCAGGAGAAGCTCGGCGCCCTGATTGTGGAAGGAAAGATCAAGGACCCGCGGGTTGACACCCTCCTTTCCGTAACACGGGTGCGGGTTTCAAAGGATCTGACTTTTGCCGATGTCTATGTTTCCGGTTACAAGAGCCCGGAGGGGCTGGCCCGGGGCGTGGCGGGCCTGCAAAGCGCGGCGGGCTTCATCCAGGCCCATCTGGCGGGGCAGATGCGTATACGGCAGACCCCCCGGCTGCGCTTCTTTGCCGACTCCGGTATGCGGGAAGGTTTTGAGATCATCAAAAAACTCGAAGAACTGGAACCGGCCCCTGAAGCCCCCCCGGAGCCCGGGCCGCGGGAGCCCTAATGGATTCTCTTTCGGGCCTCCTCCTCCTCGATAAGGCGCCGGGCCTCACCTCCTTCCAGGCCCTGGAAGGGGTAAAGCGGCTCTTTTCCACCTCCAGGGTCGGCCATACCGGCACCCTTGATAAATTTGCCTCCGGCCTCCTCCCCGTACTGGTGGGTTGGGCCGTGAAGCTCGCCCCCTGGTTTTCCGGGCTGGACAAACACTACGAGGCGCTGATCCGCTTTGGGGAGGAGACCGCCACGCTGGACCCGGAGGGGGAGGTGCTTGCCTCCGCCCCGCCGCCGGACCGGGAGGCTCTTGAGCGCGTCCTTCCGCGTTTCCGGGGAACCCTGGCCCAGAAGCCGCCGGCCTACTCCGCCCTGCGCGTGGACGGGAAAAGGGCCCACAGGCTTGCCCGCGCGGGGGCCGCGCCGGATATGCCGGAGCGGGAGGTTACGATACACGAATTGGAACTGTGCTCCTACGAGCCTCCCCTGGCGCGGATCCGGGTTCACTGTTCCAAGGGGACCTATATACGCTCCCTGGCCAGGGACATAGCCCTGGCGGCGGGTTCCAGGGCTCACCTGGCGGAGTTGAAACGCACCCAGGCGGGCGCTTTCCGCCTGGAAGAGGCCCTTGAGCTTGAAGCCCTCCGGGGGGACGCTGGGAGAGCCGCGCTCCTCCCCCTGGACGCGGGGCTCTTTGCCCGGCTGGGGGTGCCCTCCCTTGTAACCGGGGCCGGGGGGGAGCGGCGCCTCCTCAGCGGGCAGTCCCTGGAAGCCCTCTTCCGCTCCGGCGAGCTGCGCCCGGAGGATTCCGCCGGGGACGGGGCGGACCTTGCCGTCTTTGGCCCCGGCGGTTTTGCCGCTCTCATACGGCGGGCGGAGGGGCGCTGGACCTACGCCTGTGTCCGCCCCAGGGAGGCCGGTCCTGCGTATTCTTGACTGGACGGAATTTACCGCCGGTGCGGCCCTGGACTCGGCGGGCGGGAGGCGGACGGCCCTCACCGTGGGGGTCTTTGACGGCCTCCACCGGGGCCACCAGGTCCTGCTCCGGGCGGTCCTTGAAAAGGCGCCGGAATGTCTCCCCCTGGTCATCAGTTTTCGCAACAACCCCAAACAATTTTTTAGCCCCGGCGCCTGGGAGGGGGACATACTCAGCCTCAGGCAAAAACTCGATCTGTTCCGGGAGGGCGGAATTCCCCTGATCGTACTCATTGACTTTTCCGAAGAATTCAGTAGAATGACCGGTGGAGACTTTCTTGAGACTCTCAGGGTTTCGGGAAACCCCGGCTATGTGGCGGTGGGGAGTAATTTCCACTGCGGTTACCGTATGGACACCGGGGCGGAGGGCATTCGTTCTTTTTTTCAGGGGACGGGCGCTTTGGTTGAAGTGTTTGAGAGTATGACCCTGGGCGAAAGCCGGATCAGCTCCAGCCGGGTCCGCCGGGCCGTCCGTGCGGGGGACCTGGGGGAAGCCTCGGAGCTTCTCGGGCGGCCCGTGGAGCTGGATCTGGGGAACCCCCTGCCGGGGCCTGATCTCCGGTTCCGGGTTTCGGGCCGGATACTGCCGCCCCCCGGCGCATGGCCGGTGCTGATACGGCAGGGTTCGCTCCCCCCGGCGGAGGGGGAAGCGCTTGTGGGCGGCGGCGGGGAAATAACGCTGACCCTCCCCGGAAACGCGGCATTCCATGCCGGGGCGGAGACCGCCTTCGCTGATGCCGGACTTTCCTGGCGCGTGGCCTTTTGTTAGGGCCAGGCAAGCTAAAAATATGCCCTCCGATCGGGCAGGTCCGGGGGCTGTCCCCTAAGGAGAGATTGTATATATGGCCTTACAGAAAGAAGAAGTAACTTCCATCGTCGGCAAGTTCGGTAAGAACGGAAAGGATACCGGCGCATCAGAAGTTCAGGCTGCCCTGCTTACCCGGCGCATCAGCCAGCTTACGGAGCATTGCAAGCAGTTCAAAAAGGACAAGTCCAGCCAGCGCGGGCTCCTGATCCTTGTCGGCAAGAGGCGCCGGCTTTTGAAGTATATGCAGCGGACCGATTTGGAGAAGTACCGGTCTCTGATCAAGGAGCTGGGCCTCCGCAAGTAGCGCGCTGCCGGCGCAACCCGCGCTGAGCGCCCCACGCAGCGCCGGTCAGCCCCAGGGTTGGCCGGCGCCCCATCTTTGGGAACGACCCCGCTGCCCGGTACAGGCCGGGTACGGTGGGCCCGGAAAAAGGCCCTCAATCAAACAATGGAAACAGGAATTATGGTACAAAGAGTAAGCTACCAGATCGCCGGGAAGGAACTGATCCTTGAAACCGGCAGAATAGCAAAACAGGCCAACGGGGCGGTTTTCGCCCAATACGAAGGCTCTGTGGTCATTGCTACGGCCTGCGCCTCCGCCGATTCGGTGGAGGGCCTGGATTATGTTCCCCTCACGGTGGACTATAATGAAAAATACTATGCCGCGGGGAAGATTCCCGGAGGCTTCATAAAACGGGAAAGCCGTCCCAAGGACAAGGAGATCCTGGTCTCCCGGCTCATAGACCGCCCCATGCGGCCCCTCTTTGACAAGTCCTTCGGGCGGGAAATTCAGGTGGTGCCCACCACGGTTTCCACCGATATGGCGAACCCCCCGGATATTCTGGCCATCATTGCCGCTTCCGCGGCGGTGCACCTTTCGGACATACCCTTCAACGGGCCCATTGCCGCCGTGCGGATCTGCGCCCTGGGGGAAGAGCTCATCATCGATCCCACCTACGATCAGATTGAAAAATCCCGTCTCGAGATCGTGGTGGCCGGCACCCGGGACGGTATCACCATGGTGGAGGGCGGCGCCCGTGAGATCCCGGAGGAGCTGATAGTGGCGGCCCTGGAAAAGGCCCAGACGGTGATAGGGGAAATTTGCGCGCTTCAGGAGAAGCTCCGGGAACTGGCGGGGAAGGCCAAGCTGCCCCTGGCGGTATCGCCCTTTACCCTGAACAACAGCGCCGCCATCCGCGCCGCCGCCTATCCCCGGCTGGAAGGCGCCTGTTTTCTCAAGGGCAAGCAGGAACGCCACGCGGCCATTCATCAGGTAAAGGCCGCCCTTGCCGCGGAGTACGCGGCGCAGTTGGAGGATGAAAACCAGAAAAAGCTCTTCAACGCCCTCTTTGAGGACATGGAGTACGAGATTCTTCGTTCATCGATACTCGACAAGGGCCTCCGGGTAGACGGGCGGGGAACCGAAGATATTCGGGACATTAGCTGCGAGGTGGGGGTGCTGCCCCGGACCCACGGCTCCGCCCTCTTTACCCGGGGTGAGACTCAGGCCCTGGTTGTAACCACCCTGGGGACCGTCTTTGACGAGCAGGTTTTCGATGATATTGAAGGGGATAAGCGGGAAAATTTCCTGCTCCACTACAATTTCCCCCCCTATTCGGTGGGCGAAGTGGGCCGTATGGGAACGGGCCGCAGGGAGATAGGCCACGGGAATCTGGCGCGGCGCTCTTTGGCGGCCATGGTCCCCTCGAAAGAGGAATTTCCCTACACCATCCGGGTTGTGTCGGAGATCATGGAATCCAACGGCTCCTCCTCCATGGCCTCGGTCTGCGGGGGAACCCTTGCCATGCTCCACGCCGGGGTGCCCATGAAGAAGCCCGTGGCGGGAATAGCCATGGGGCTGATCACGGAGGGCAACGAGCCCGGCAGCCGTTATGCGGTACTTTCGGACATTCTGGGAGAGGAGGATCACCTCGGGGATATGGACTTCAAGGTTGCCGGAACCGAGGACGGAATCACGGGTTTCCAGATGGACATCAAGATAGGCGGGGTGAGCCCCGAAGTGATGCGGAAAGCCCTTGATCAGGCCAAGCGGGGCAGGCTTCACATCCTTTCGATCATGAACGCCACCCTGGCCCGGCCCTCGGA
>JAISQV010000017.1 GCA_031273985.1 Spirochaetaceae bacterium
GGCAGGGCGCGGAGCAGGAAGAACACCCCCGAGGTCAGGGCCAGCGCGGCGAAGCCCGTCCAGATGACCCGGCGGGAGGCCCGGAACCCGTAGACTTCGGTGAGTATGTCCCCAAAGATATAGGAAAAGGGAAAGAGCAGGGTCCCCCCGTCAAAGGCCAGGGGAATCCCCAGGAGGGATACGCCGAGGTTCACGATCTTTGCCGAGGACGCGACATTGCTGACTATCAGTATCGTTACAAAGAAGACCATCACGGTATCGATGTAACGGAAGCGCCGCGTAGCGGAGCCGGCGTTCAGACTGGAGGGCAGGGGGGGCATTCCCGGGTCTTTGCGGGACTAGCCCTGCTTCAGGGCGGCTTCCACCGCCAGGGCAAGCTGATCCGGGCAGGACGTGGGCTTGGACCCGCACTTGATCCCCTTGAAGGTCTCTATCACCTTCTCCGCGTCCATCCCCTCCACCAGGCGGGAAATGCCCTTGAGGTTGCCGTTACAGCCCCCTTCAAAGGCAATGGACCGAACCTTGTCGTCCTCAAGTTCAAAACGAATGCGGGTGGAACAGGTCCCGCGGGTAACATATTCGAACATTCATCTCTCCTTCCCTACAAAATACTCAAAAAAGCGGCGCCTGACCAGCCTCTATTCCCGGCCAGGCCCGCGAACAGGGCATGTGATGGAAGGGGCGAAGGGAAGCTTTGTGCGGATCGAGCCTGGGAAAAATGCTGCCCGGGGCTTGCAGTTATGGAAAGCCGGGTATATCGTAGTGCCGAACCCGCAGCCCCGGCGGAAAGCGCAGGGAAGCCCGGCGGGTCAATCTTGTGGAGGTGTTACGATGAAGGAAGTGTACGATTTTTTGAAGGAAGCCGGGACCTACTATCTGGCCACGCTGGAGGGGGACCAGCCCCGGGTGCGTCCCTTCGGGACGGTGGATATTTTTGAGGATAAGCTCTACATCCAGACCGGCAAGGTCAAGCCCGTGGCCAAACAGATGATCGCCAGCCCCAAGGTGGAGATCTGCGCCATGGACAAGCAGGGCCGGTGGATTCGCGTCTCCGGGGAGGCGGTGGAGGATCCGAGGGTAGAGGCGAAAAAGCATATGCTCGACGCATACCCGCAGCTCCGGGGGCGCTACAGCGAGACCGACGACAACACCCTGGTGGTCTACCTCAAAAATGCCAGCGCCACAATAGAGTCCTTCGGGGGCGACAAGAAGGTTATACAGTTCTAGGACCCTCAGCCGGGCCCTGCAATGAGTCCGGCCGGGGGGCCCTGGAAATTTTCATCGATTTTTTCTGGATTCGCCCGGATCCGCTTGATCTTCCGCATTGTTTTATGTTAGATCAGTAAAGGTAGAATTTTTGCCCCTGCCGCCTTAGCTCAGTTGGTAGAGCAAAGGACTGAAAATCCTTGTGTCTAGAGTTCGATTCTCTGAGGCGGCATTTTTATTTTAAAACATTAGTACCGGGTCTGCAATTAAGCTGTGAGTAAGACGAAGAGAAAATCAACCACGAAAAGCACGAAATTTTTGTAGTTCTTATTTCAGACTTATTAACACGGTTATCCACAAATATAATGCTGACTAGACGCTGCTTGCAAGGACGGGCATCATCAAGGGGCGCGCTTTACCCGTCTTCCCCTCGGTCCAGGACGGCAAAACGGCGGGTGATCGTGTTGCCCGCCGAATCAACCAGGGTAAGGGTGTGCGGGCCGGGGCCGGGGCGGCCCTCTATCCCGTGAAACACCCCGGTATAGCCCAAATAGGTTTCGTCCAGGTGCCAGTGGATGCGGGCATTACTCTCCCGGTGGGCGGCGGTGAAGATGATGCGTCCGGGGCTGCCGTCCAGTTCCATCGGGACATATATCTGGGAACCCTCCCCGGGGTTGAAAAGGGCGAGGGGAAGGGAGGCCGGCCCCCCGGAAGCGGATTCCTCAGGCGGGAGGGGCCGGTAGTCCAGGTTCCAGCGCCGGTAGTACCACTCCTCCGCCGGGGGGAGGACAAACCACTTTTTCCGCGTTACGGTCCGGGAGGAGCCCGCCTCAACCGGAACCTGCCGGTCTCCCGCCTCGTTGAGGGTAACGCTCCGGCAGTAGGGGCAGACCGGGGGGGCGGGGCTGTTCCGGGGCGCCTCCGCCGCAACGGTGTTTTCGCAGTCAATCCCGGCGGGGAAACCGGATGCGGCGCAGACCTCGACGCTTCTAAGGTATCCCAGGGGTTTGGGGAACCATTCGCCGGGCTCAAAGGCGGAAAAAAGCTCGAAGAGTACCGGCGCGGCGGTAAGGGCGCTTCGCAGGTCCGGGCGGCCCTCCCCGGAGGCGTTGCCAATCCACACCGCTATGGTCCACCGGGGGGTAAGGCCTATGGCCCACGCGTCCCGGAAACCGAAACTGGTCCCGGTCTTCCACGCGATCCGCCGGGAACTGGCGTAGTCCTGCCAGGCGGCCTCCTCCCCCGGACGGACCACGAAGGTCAGGGCCTCCAGGGTAAGCCAGGCAGCCCCCGGAGAGTAGGGCCGCCCCTGATCCGGGGGGCCGCGTTCCGGGGCGGGACGGGGGTAGAAACTCGGAGGAAAAAACCGGTGCCCCTTGGCCAGGGGAAGGAGGCTGGTCCGGGCAAGGCCCCCGTAAAGGCCGACCATATCCCAAAGGGTAACCTCGGCGCCCCCAAGAATGAGGGGAAGGCCGTACTCCTCCCCGGGACGGAACAGGGTGCCGGTTCCCAGCGTGCGGAGCAGCCGAGCGAAGCGCTCGACCCCGTAACTGCGGAGGGAGCGGACCGCGGGGATATTCAGGGACCGGGCCAGCGCCGCCTTCGCGGGGACCGCCCCCAGATAGTTCCGGCTTATGTTCTCCGGGCTGTAGCTTCCCACCCTGGTGGGAATGTCGCTCACCAGGGAGGAGGGAAGTATATCCCCCCCGTCAAGCATGGCGGCAAAGAGGAAGGGTTTGAGGATGCTCCCGGAGCTCCGGGGGGCGGTGACGATATCCACGTCCGCCGCCTCCGGGGAGCGTACATTTCCCACATAGGCCCGGACCTCCCCGCTTTCGGTATCCATCACGAGGCAGGCCCCGTTCATGATCCCGTTCCCCCTGAAACGCCC
>JAISQV010000041.1 GCA_031273985.1 Spirochaetaceae bacterium
GTAAGCGGGCTGAGTCCAACCAAGAAAACACTCAAAATGTGCAACATTTTGAGTGTTTTCCACCATAGCCCCCCCCCCCCCCCGCGGCCCAGTGGGGCCGGGCCCGTAGATCAGAGCGGGACAGGCGGCGCCAAATGGCCGGTCAAAGTGGGGGGGGGCGTGTGCGCGGGCCCGAGCCGCTCCCCGAGTGTCTTCGGTGACTGGAGTTCTGCCGTGGGCTCGACCGATCTCATCGAGCTCGCCGCCGGGCCGGTACGCCCCGCCCCTCTTTTTCCCCCATATGCGCCGCCTGCCCGGCCCCTCTCGCTTTTTTGCCTGCGCTCCCCATGCCCCTCTGTAAGCGGGCTGAGTCCAACCAAGAAAACACTCAAAATGTGCAACATTTTGAGTGTTTTCCACCATAGCCCACCCCCTCCCCAGCGACCCTGTGGCGCAGGCCCCTTAGAGCAGAGCTGAACAGGCGGCGCATATTGCCAGTTCAAAGAGGGGCGGGACGTATCCGCTGCCCGGCAAGAGCATTTTGGATATTTTCTGCCCTTCGGCAGAAAATATCCATCGAGCTCGCCGCCGGGCCGGTACGCCCCGCCCCTCTTTTTCCCCCATATGCGCCGCCTGCCCGGCCCGGCAAACAAACCCGCGCCACAGATTCAGCCCCACCCTGCCGAAAATCATACTACCATGAAAACACCCGCATTAAGCCCCCGCCGCTCCCCGGCCCTGATCCTCCTCCTCATGACCTTCCTCCCCGGCCTCGGGGCGGAAATCCTCCATTCCCCCACCTGGGGCTTCAGCCTGGACCTCCCCGAAGGCTTTGAGTACCAGGGCGGAGACGGGAAAGACCGCTTTTCCTTCTACTCCCCGGAAGGCATAATCCTGGACCTTGCCGCCTACCCAGCGGCGGCCTACACCTCCGTGGGCGGCATGGCGGCGGACATACAGCGGCGGCTCAACTCATCAAGCGACATGACCCTCTTCGATTACCACGGCAGCCAGGCCGCCCTGCTGGAACTCTCCCTGACGCTGCCCTCCGCCCCGCAGTCTCCGGGAGGCCCCGTCTCAGGCTGGGGGCTCTGCCTCGAACTGGCCCCTGTCGCGGGGGAAGCCGGCCCGTCCCGGCCCAAACTCGTGGCCCTGGCCTTCGGCCCGAGGGAGAACCCCTCCCTCAACCAACTCTACCTCTCCGCCCTGGACTCCATAGCCCCCACGCCGGAGGACACCCTCCGCCCCGGCCCCATCACCGCCTTTGCCTGGCCCCGGGGCGAACTCCGCGAAACCCCCCTGGCCTACAGCGCCAGCCGCGCCCTCATGGGCCAGGGCGATGCGGCGGCGGCGGCGGCGCTGGTACAGCGGGAATATGCGATCCTGGCCTACTATGCGGAAACCCCGCTTTGGCGGGAAGCCTGGGCCCGCTTCTACCGCTTCATCTTCCGGGACGCCTGCGGGCGCCTGGAAGACGCGGCCCGGGCCCTTCGGGAGGAATGGATCGGGGGCCTCCCCAGCGCAAGCGGGTCCTTGGAAACCCCGGCGGGGCCCCTCCGCAGCAGCGAAATCCCCGGCAAGGCCCTGGCCTGGGTGCAAAATTTCAATTACGAGCGGAATTTTGAAGGCCCCGACTTCGTGGACCTCGTCAGCGCCGCCCTGGAAGGCCGGGGCGACTGCGACAGCCGCGCCCTCCTCTGGGCCCTCATCCTGGAACAGGCCGATATACACGCGGCCATCATGGTCTCACGCGAGTACAGCCACGCCATGGGCCTGGCGGACCTGGACGGCGCCGGAGCCCGCTTCGACTTTGCCGGAAAACACTGGCTCGTTGCCGAAACCACCGCCCCGGTAGCCCTGGGGCAGATCAACGCTGAAACCGCCGATCCGGCCCTCTGGCTGGGCATAGAGCTGCATTAGGGACCCGCTGCGCTTCACACTAAAAAAAACCGGCAAGCGCAGCAGCCTGCCGTTAAATTTCAGTTATCCATACGCTTAGACAAATCAGGACGCTGGACACCGGGAAGGGGGCGCTGCGTATTCGTAAGCAGCGCGTAAACCTCCTGCGGCGTCTCCGTCTCAAGCAGACTCTCCCGCAGCGCCCGGTTCTTGAGCCGCGCGCTAAAAAAAGACAACGTTTGCAAATAATACGCATGCTGATTGTAAGCCGCCGCAATCATAAGCAAAATACGCACCGGCTCGTCATCCAGCGCCAAAAAATCCACAATATCGATCCTGCTAATCCCCACAGAAACCACCAAATCCGTCACCGAAGCAAGACGCACATGCGGAATCGCAATCCCCCGGCCCACGGCGGTACTCATCAAATCTTCCCGCTTGATAATCTCCGCGGCCAACTCCTGCCGGTTCTTCACCTGCGGCGCCGCAGCCAAATTATCCGCCAACGCAAGCAGCGCGTCCCGCTTCGTGGAATAACTCATAAACACAATCCGGTCCGGCGACACAATCGTCTCCGCCTGAATAGCGCTAAACTGAGGCTCCAAATTCCGCACCGCCAGCCTGTCATTAACCCACCGCTCAATCTCAAGCTTCTTGAAACGCCAAACAGTCCCAATCTTCCCCGCGGGCAACTCCCCCTTCTGGGCCCAATCATAAACCGTCCGCTCAGAAACCCGCAAATACTTCGCAACCTCTTCAATCGTCAGAATATCATCTTCCACAACATCATCTCCCGCAACTACAAGTAAAGCATAGCACAAAACAGCAGCAAATGACAAGAGATGCAGAGCCAATCCAGGATCAGGAGGGGGCAGCCGCCCCCTACGCTCCAGCCTCCTCGGGCCTGCGGCCCTCCGGGGG
>JAISQV010000302.1 GCA_031273985.1 Spirochaetaceae bacterium
GTCTGCGGGGTCTTTCTTGCCCCCACGGTACGCTGGTATTTCTTTGTGCCCAAAGATGCCCAGGCGCTTGCCTTGAGTTCGCGGGAGCAGATCAAGGATTACAGTTCCCAGACGGCCCAGTTGGGGCTGGAAAGGCTCCTCGAAGCGGCCCGTTCCGGGGGGGAGGTTCCGCCGGAGCTTTCCTTTCTGACCGGGGAGGCCCGGAAGCTGTACCGCAGCGCGAAGCGGCCTTCGCCGGATCGCTGGGACGCCGGGGCCGTGCTTTCCGCCTTTGCCAGCCGGGGGGAAGCCCTGGAGGCGATTGAGGCGAAGTACCGGAAGGATATTTTTGCCCTGAAGGATCTGCAGAAGAGCGCGGTGCAGTTGGGGCTGGATATTTCCGGCGGGCTTTCGATCATTCTTCAGGCGGATCTGGAAGCCCTGCAGGAGCGGCTGGGCCGGGGGCTCACCGAGGAGGACAGGACCGACGCGATGAACCGGGCGCTGGAGGTGCTGAACAGCCGCATTGACCGCTTCGGCTTGACCGAGCCGGTGATACGCCGCCAGGGGGCGGATCAGATCTATATAGAGATTCCGGGGCTGCCGGACCCGGAACGGATCAATTCGATCATCATGGGCCGGGGGGGGCTTAACTTCCGGCTGGTCGATCAGGAAGCCGCCGCAGCCTTCAATGCCTACTACACTCAGCACCCCACGACTACCTTTGACAGCAGCGGCAGGCTGCTGGACCCCTCCATAGTTCCCGCCGGGGTGGAGATCATGGGGGTCTACACGAAGGATCAGTACGGGCTGGATGAGCGCATAGGCTACACGGCGGTGCGGGCCGAGATTGGGCTGGACGGTACGCATATTCAGAGCGCCCTTGTGGACCGGAACGATCTGGACGGAAGGCCGGAGGTTACCTTTGTGCTGGACTCCGAGGGGGGCGAAATTTTCTACCAGCTCACCTCGGCGAATGTGCAGAAGGCCCTGGCCATCGTGCTGGACGACAGGGTTAAGTCCCAGGCGACTATTCAGCAGCCCATCCGGGACCAGGTGAGGCTTTCCGGCTTTGGCCAGGAGGAGGCGGAGAATATAGCGCTGATTCTGAGGACGGCCGCCCTGCCGGTGGAGCTGGAGGTGGTGAACCAGCAGAGCATAGGGGCCTCAGCGGGGGAGGATACGATACGGCAGGGGCTCTACGCCCTGGCCGGGGGGCTGGCCCTGGTGCTGGTCTTTATGGTGTTCTACTACCACTGGGCCGGGTTTAACGCGGTGGTGGCCCAGGCGCTGAATTTCTTTTTCATGGGCTCCGTACTTTCGGCCTTTAATTTTACCCTGACCCTGCCCAGCGTGGCGGGCTTCATCCTGACCATAGGCATGGCGGTGGACGCCAATGTGATCATCTTTGAGCGGATGAAGGAGGAGCTGCGGCTGGGCAAAACCCGGAAGGCCGCCGTGGAGTCCGGGTTTGGCAAGGCTTTCTGGGCGGTCATGGACTCCAACATTACGACCTTCATCGCCGCGCTGTTCCTGTCCCAGTTGGGCTCCGGACCGATTCAGGGCTTTGCCGTGAGCCTTGCCATAGGGGTGTTTTCCTCGGTCTTTACCGCCCTCTTTGTGTCCCGCCTGATATTCGACTTTGGCACCGATGTGCTGAAGAGTCAGGGCCTTTCCGTGGGCCTGCGCCGGCGGGGCCTTTCCGTGGAGGCTGGCTGATGCGTATTATCCGTTTTTCCCGGGGCTTTGTCCCCGCCGGCATCCTTTCGCTGATCCTTATCGCGGCGGGGGTTGCGGGTTACGTCATCAAGGGGGGCTTTAACCTGGGGGTGGACTTCCAGGCGGGCCTGATTCAGGAGGTGCAGTTTGCCCCGGCGGCCCTGCGCCTGCGCTACGCGGGGCCGGGGAACGCGACCCTCTCCCTGGACCGGCTGGGCCTGTCCGTCGTCGTCACCGGCGTCGGGGTGGAGGGGACCACGTACCGCTTCCCCTACGCGGAGTACCGCGACATGGGAGCCCTGCGGGCCGCCCTGGCGGAAACGGTGGAGGGCCTTGAGGCGGAGGCCGCCGAAGGGGAGGACATCGACGGGAGCCCTTCGAATCTGCTGATCCAGAGCACCCAGGGGGACCCCCTGCTGGGGGCGGAGCCCTACGTGCTGCACTACCTCCCGGCGGACTATCCGGAGCTCCCCATAGGGGAGGTGCGGGAAGCCCTCGCCGATCTGGGGACGGTTTCCGTGCAGGTGCTGGGCCAGAGCCGGGAGCGGCGCTTCATGATCCGCATTGAGGACCGGGAGCAGGAGGGCCCCGTCCCGGCGGGGAGGATCATCTCCGCCCTGGAGGATCGCTTCGGCGCCGGGGAGGTGGCGGTTACCCGCTCGGACTATGTAGGCTCCCGCTTCTCCAAGCAGCTCACCGATCAGGCGGGCTACCTCATGGCGCTGACCCTGCTGCTGATTCTGATCTACGCGTCGATCCGGTTTAAGCCCCAGTTTGCCCTGGGCGCGGTGCTGGCCATAGCCCACGACGCCCTCATCATGGTGGGCTTTATCACCTGGACGGGGATGGAATTCAACACCACCACAATCGCGGCGATTCTGACCATCCTCGGCTACTCCATCAACGACACCATCGTCATTTTTGACCGGATCCGGGAGACCCGGCGGATCTACCCGGACGAAGATTTTGCCGGCATTCTGGACCGCTCCCTGACGGAAACCCTGAGCCGCACGATCATCACCACGGTAACCACCATGCTGGCGGTGATTTCCCTGTACATCTTTACCACCCGCGCCCTGTACCAGGCGGGCCTGCCCCTGGGCGAGAAACTGGCCGCCATCTTCACGGAGCACAGCAACATGAAGGACTTTGCCCTGGCCCTCCTGGCCGGCATGGTTTCCGGCGTGTACTCCACGATCTTCATCGCTTCGGGGGTCGCCAGCTTCTGGGAAAAGGCCG
>JAISQV010000206.1 GCA_031273985.1 Spirochaetaceae bacterium
TTGCTGCTGAAGCCGCAAGCGGCTTCAGCTTGGGAGTTTGCTTCACCGCCTATGGCGGTTCCGCAAACTCCAGCGAGGAATCACGGGGCGTTGCGGGGTGCCCCCGCATTGGGGGTAGCGCTGACCGGTAAATGTTACTAAAAATACCCGCCTGAATAAATAATGGCCGAAAAGAAAAGATTTGTCAATAATTTTCTACCAAAAAGCAAAAAAAAGTAAAAGAGTTTAGTGACCCAAAATACTGACCCTGAAATTCACGCAGACGGCCTGCTCTTTTCATATTTTTCGTTGTTATCCACCGTGCCGGGCACGGGGTGAAGCGCATTGCGAAGAAGCGAAGCGTGAAGAAATAATCCGGTAAAAACTTCTTGACAAGCACTAGTAACAAGTGCATTATAGGGAAGAGGTAAATAATGGCAACAAGCAGTGCGGAGCGGCAACGGGCGTTTAAGCAGCGGATGTATGACGCAGGATACAAACAGACGATAGTGTGGGCGCTCCGGGAGCCGGAGAAGAAGGGGCCGCGGATGGACAAGGGGGCGTTTCTCCGGAAGCTGGAACGGCTGACCGGGCAGTATACGGCAGAGGAGCAAGGGAGGCTGTACGGCGAACTGATACGGTACATAGAGACGAAGAAGGGGGTAACGAAAGAAAAGAAAGCGTAGTTCACGGTATGGGAGGGGAAGAAAACAAACTGGAGGAAAGCCATGACAATCAACTCTCAACCGCTGACGGCGGAAGCATTATCGCAGGTACTGGGAATCAGCGAGTTTACGATCAGGAAGCTGGCCCGTGAAGGGCAGCTGCCGTGTATTTATGTGAAGCGGCAGCCGCGGTTCGAACTGGAAGCGCTTGTAGCGTACTTCAAGCGGCTCGAGGCGGCGGCGGCATGACTAACCTGACGGAGGCGCTCTCGCGGTTGAGAAAGGAGCGGGAACAGTATTTTGAGGTGAAAGCGTATCTGGCGAGCGAGTTTCCGGACACGATGAAGGCGCTGCGGATGGTGGACCTGGACTACACGGCGCCGAAACGGCGGAAAGGATTCAACCTGGTGAAACGCGAGAACCGGAAGCTGGGGTACGTTTATTACGTGCGGTATTCGCACGGCGGGAAGATGCTGCCGAGCAAATGGAACACGGGAACGAATGTACTTGAGGAGGCGGAGCGGTTTGCGGCGGAGCACCGGGAGCGGCTGGTGGCGGAATATATGGGGTCGCACGACACGAAGGCGTATGATCTTCTGGAGAAGTTCTACGGGGAGGGATCGGAATATCTGGCGTGCGAGGAGAAGCGGAACCGGCCGCTGTCGCCGCGGCGGCGGAAGAACTACTATTCGGTGATGACGCAGAAGTTCATACCATTTCTGAAGGAGAAGAAGGTAGCCGGGTTCGAGAAGATAACGATACAGACGCTGAGTGATTTTCAGGACCGGCTTTTGGCGGGGGGGATCAAGCCGCAGACGGTGAACGACAATTTGAAGGCGGTAAAGAAGGTATTCGTGTACCTGGCACGGAAGGGGCTTGTCAAGGAGAATCCCTGCGATATGCTGCACGGGATACCGGTACACCATGAGGATCAGGAAGTGCGCGGGTGTTACGAGCTTGGGCGGCTGCGGGGAGTATTTAACGAGAGGTGGGAAGACCGGCTTTCGTATATGCTGTGCCTCCTGATCTATACGACGGGGATGAGGAACTGCGAGATAGGGCGGATACGGAAGAGCGACATAATAGAGACAGAGGGGTGTCATTTCATAGACATAAAGGAGAGCAAGACGGCTAACGGGGTACGGCTGGTACCGCTGCACGAAAAGGTATACGGGGAACTCACGGAATACGCCTCGGGGAAGGGCCTTGAGGAGTATGTGTTTGGAGAGGCGGGGCAGCGGGACTACCAGGGTGCCAGCAGGGAACTGGACCGGCGGCTTAAGGCGGAGGAAGCGGAGCGGCAGCACATAACGTTTTACAGCGGGCGTCATTACTGGAAGACCCTTATGAGCAGCGGGGGATTGGGGGGGGATGCGGAGGAGCTGTTCATGGGGCACAAGGTATCCGGGGACGTGGCGAAGCGGTACAACCACCGGGACAAACAGGGGGAGCGGCACATGGTAAAGAAGGCGAAACAAGTATTCGGGATACTGAACAACCGGCTATTCACAGAGAGCGCGACGGAGAGGGTAACGGGGAAACAAGCCCGTGAGGTTGCGCAGCAATCCACGGGTGCGGGGGTGTCGGGGGAGCAGCCCCTGACGAATTGAGTTACCGGCGCCTCAGGGGAGGGGTTTGAGGCCGGAGAACAATTTCTTGGCTATCACGTGGCCTTCCCGTGCGTCTTGCCGCAAATATTTGATCTCTTGCGGCGTTAAGCGACGGGGTTTTGGCGAGGGCGTAAGCTTCGGGCTGGGTAAGACAGTTGAAGTTTCCTTCATACAAGTCAATCTCCTTCATAAAAGAGGATAACGGTTGTTCACCATGAGTGTCAAGCAATTTAACGCGCATGGCGGAGGATAGGGCAATCTCGCCTCCGTGGCCGCCGAGGGCCATAGCCGCGGTCTGAACGGCTTTTCCGCCGTTTTTTTCGATGTGCCGGCGCAGTTCGCTGAATGAACCTCCGAAGGCGAAGACGTCATCGACCAGTATGTAGTTCCGGCGGTTCTGAACTTCGCCGTCAAATTCCGGGCGGAAGGCGAAACGGTGCCAGGGATCGGAACCGGTACGGAATACCTGATTTGCTTGAATGATAGTAGTGTCAACCTGGAGGCCTGTTTTTTTTGAGATATATTCGGCAAGCATTTCGGGGATTCGGTTTTTACCGCCGGCCTCTACGGCACGGACCGGAACGACAATCGCGTCCGGGAAGGAAGTTTTGAGCGATTTCAACTGTTTGATATTATCCGGGGTATCCAGGAGGGATTTGACCAAGCGCGCCGCGGCCTGCCGGTCTTCATGGTTTTTGGCGGCGTCGTAATCGGGGTGGTTGAAGAGGAGCTTCCATGGTTTGGCGCATACGTTTTGGAGGTCTACGAAGCGCATGACCTTCGGGAAATTTTCATCCCAGCCCGGAGCTAGCGCGATCATATCTTTTTATCGTCGAAACGCATTTCAACTTTACCATTGGCCAGCTCGAAGGCGGCGCGGAATTCCTTACCGGCCTTGCTTTTGCACTTTTTAATTTTGGTTTTTTTACCCGCGAGCAGGGCCTGAACATCGGTGAGGGAAATAGCCGCCTGGCATATTTCTTTCCAGATGGCGAATTGGCAGCCCTCTTTATAATTGGCGCAATAATAATTGCGCTTGCCGTCATAAATGTCCCCGCCGCAGCGTGGGCATTTACCGAGGCTTTTTTTCCCCCAGGTTTCAACGGAGGTGTGTTCGACGGCGCTGCGCACAAAGGTTTTGATGTCGCGTAAAAACTGGGCGGTATTTTCGTGAAGGGATTGTTCCCACCTGGTAGTTTCGGGGATAGAAATAAAATTGGCGAGGAATTCATTTTTTTTGATATTTTCGATGAGGAATATGCCGTCGTCGGAGATGAGGATATTCTTGCCTTTTTGGAGGAGGTAACCGCGGCCTGTGAGTTTTTTGAGGATGGAGCCGCGGGTAGCCGGGGTACCGAGGCCCGCGAGATGTTTTCCATCATCGCCACGGGGATTTTCCATGAGGGCGAGGAGGGATGCGTAGGTGTAGTGTTTTTTGGGCTCGGTGAATTTCTCCGCCATGGTAATTGACGAAACAGGGTATACGCCCTGTTCCTCAAGGCCGGCGTAATTTTCTTCCTCGTCCTCGTCATCGTCTTTTTCCCGGCGCTGTTTCCAGCCGGCCTGGAGCACTTCGGCGCCGTTTCCGGCAAAGGGGAACCCTGAAATATCGACGGCGATTTTAATGGCGTTGTAAACAAAATCGGGCATGAGGATGGTGAAAAACTGATTGAGGACGAGGTTGAAGACATTAGCTTCCTCCGGGGAGGCGCCGTCCGGGAGGGGCGCCAGGGGGATGAGCGCGTGATGGTCTTCGAGCTCTGCGGAATTGAAGATGCGTTTATTACCGGCGCTGATGAGGGCGGGGTCTGTCCCTTCCGACATTTCAGGATAAACGCCTTTCAGGTTTTCATAGATACCGCTGACCAGGCCGGCGTTCTCATCGCCCATGACACGGGAAGGCGTACGGGGATAGGAGAGGCACTTGTGCTTTTCGTAGAGGGCCTGTGCGATAGTCAGGGTCTGTTCCGGGGTATAAGAAAATTTTTTACTGGCCTCCTTTTGCAAAGCGGTGAGGTTGAATAGCTGCGGCGGACGGAGGGTTTTTTTCTCTTTTTTGAGTTCCGTGATTCTGCCTGATTTCAAGGAGTCTTTTTTTTCCTTGATTTCCGCAAGCAGCGGGGACTGATCCGGGAACCTGGAGGGGAATTCCTCGTTGGACTGATTGAGGAGCTTCACGGAAAAGGGGAAGCCCGCGTCGAGGAGGGCGGCGGCTTCGGCATATTTCTCCGGAGTAAATCCTTTGACGGCCTGTTCCCGGTCATGGACGGCGGCGAGGACGGCGGTCTGTACGCGACCGAAGTGGAGGAGTTTTCCTGACTTGACGGACAAGAGTCGGGTAAGGTTCATGCCGGTAAGCCAGTCTGCTTCCTGCCGTGCGTAGCCCTGTTCTTTGTAGGGATCGTAATCAGACAAAGGCCGGGCGTTTTTAATGCCGGCAAGAATGACATCGGGGGTAAGGGCAGCGGAAACCCAGAAGCGGCGGGCGGAGTCGTAGCCCCTGAATCCGACATAGCCGAGGATCTCCGCGCCGATAAGTTCCCCTTCGCGTTCCGCGTCGGTGGCCAGAAGGAGCACGTCATCCTTACGGGCGTCGAAACATTTTTTAACCAGGGCGAGCTGGGATTCGGCGCCCTGGACGGGTTTAAATTTAACCTGTTCGGGAATGACGGGAAGCGTCTGGAGGGACCATTTTTTGAGAGCGGGGTCGTAGTCTTCGGGGGCGAAATTTTCGAGGAGGTGGCCGAGGGCGTTGACGATGCAGTATTCGTCATTTTCGAAGAAGCCCGCTTTTTTGGGGACGCCGAGGGCGGCGGCGAAGGCTGAAGAAACAGAAGGTTTTTCGGTAAGGATGAGCATGGTAACTCCTTAAGGGTATGCTCAGCGCCGGGCGAAGCGCGGGGAAGAATCCGCGAGCATACGGAGGGCCGGGTAATTGAGTTTGCCCCTCTGACAGAGGAGGAAGCGGAGCCTGATATAGAAACCGTCGCCGAAGGAATAGGCGCCGGAGGAATGAGTGTTGAGGAAGGAGACGGCGCGGCGGAGCTTATCGACGCGGGAGGCATGGACGGCAAAGAGCAGGGAGACCCGTTTTGAGAGGCCCGGAAGGAAGAGGGAGCGGGCGCCTGAAGTGGTGGAGTTTCTGACGGCGCAGGCCTCACGGTGTGCCGGGTAGGTATAGTACAGAAAGATGAGCGCGTTCTCCGGGAAGGCGAGGATGGCGGCGTCCGACTCCGGAAGCAGGGTTTTACCCGAGAAGAGGCCGTCCGCGTAGAGGGAGTAGAATGAGGCTTCGCCTGGGATAATAATTTCGAGGGGAGTCACGGGAGGCCGTATTGTTCCCTGAGTTTCGCCACGGCTTTAAGTTTTTCCGGGAAGCTGAGGGAGCTGTCGTCGAGGATTCGCCGCGACTCACGGGAGAAGGCCGATTTCCGGTCCTGTGGGAGGAGCCAGAACTTTTTATGCCTTTCGGCGTCTTCCGCGGAGGCGAAACGGTCGAGGCCGCAGGAAGGGCAGCGGCCGGCGCCGTCGGGGAGGGAATCGCCGCAAACGGGGCAAAAGGCGGGGTTTTGCGGGGGCGGCGGGGCCCTGATTTCGGCGCTACGGCGGAAGAGCACGGCGGCCTGTTCGGTAAAGAAAAGGGTGTAGAAGAGGCCTGCGAGGCTGCGTGGATTTTTTTTGAGGCAGAAGGCGCAGAGCCAGGAGAGGAAAGCGTCAGGCAGGCCTGAAGAGGCGAGATAGGCCGAGGCTTTCGGGTAGAAGGCAGGGTCGAAGAAGAGTTCCTGGCTGACGGCAAGGAGGCGGGCTTTGAGGTCTCCGGCGTTGGGTGCGGTATCTTCCGCTGCTGCCGGGGGCGCCTGGGAGCAGCCCTCCCCGGAAGCGGGGTGCGGGGAAGCAGCAGAAGCTTTATTAATATTGTAATAATAGCTTTTAATATTCTCCCTGAAAAAATTTTCACCACCTTGCGAAGAATTTTTCACCACCTCCTGAAGATTTTTTCCATAGGTAGTGAAATTATTTTCACCACGTGGTGAAGAAATTTTCACCGCCCCCCCCTCCGGGACGAGCGCTGGTTCCGGCTCTGCGGGGGCGTGAGGTTCCGGCGCCGCGGTTTCCCCCTCCGGCGGGGCGGGCGCCGGCACGGCTTCGGCGCCGGTTTCCGGACTCCCTGAGGCGGGGCTCTCCGGCAGGCCGGGATCGGGTTCCAGGGGCGGCGGCTCATAGGGGCTTGGCAGTCCGGGCTCCTTAAGCTTAATGTTACGGCTTTTGATCTCTTTTTTGCCCGGGACGTAGGTGAACGTGACGTCAATGACACCCGCGTTCTTGAGGGTATTGATCCAGTTGATAACGCTTCGCTCGGTGGTTTTGTAGAGGTTGGCGAAGTAGGCGTTGCCGGCCCAGCAGTGGCCTTTGAGGTTACAGAGGGCGGAAATTTCGGCGTAGAGCAGCTTGGCGCTGGGCGGGATGGATTTGTTATAGCGGACGGTGGCCGGGATGACGGCCCAGAATGCCGGGGACGGCGGTTTTTCGTTATGCAAGGTACCTCCGGATTGCGGTAATAGCTGCCGGGGCTCTCTCCGGGGTATGCGTTACTAGTAACACTCACCCCCGGTAAAAAAAAGCCCCTCTGCCCTTAGGAGAATACGGGGAAGAAAAAAAAGGCCCTTCCCGGAGCCGCGGGGGCTCCGGGAAGGGCCGAAGAAGGGAGAACGGTATGAGATGCAGGGAGCGGGGTTTAGAAGACGCGGTGGACGGAGAGGGAGCCGTCTCCTCCTTTGGAGCCCGCTGAATCGGCGGTTGTAACGGTTCCAGCGCCGCCCGCGCCGCCCTGAGCTCCGCCGCCTCGGGCGGCGTTACGGTTATTGCCGCCGTCACCGCCGGCAGAGCCGTTGGCGAAGCGCGCGGCGGCGGCGCCCTGGCCGTTGGCGCCGTTGGTATTTTTCCAGTCGTCGGGGGAGAAATAGCTGCCGAAGGCGGCGGCGCCGGAAGAGCCGTAATCGGAAGAGGCGTCGTAACCCCAGGAATTGAAGCCGAGGGGGTTGCCGCCGTTATGTCCGGGAAAGGCAGAAGGATACGTGCCGCCGGCTCCGCCCTGGTAGCCGCCGCCGGCGCCGGCGTTGCCGAGGAATCCCGCGCCGCCGCCTCCTCCGGAACCGGCGCTGCCTCCGGCCCCGCCCGGCCCGGCATAGTCATTAGAAGCCAGATTGCCGGCCGAACCGCCGCCGCCGCCGCCAGCGCAGAGGAAGTAGCCGTTGGGGGACCAGGCGAAGGAGCCCGAGCCGCCGCCGCCGCCGCCCGCAGCTAGATCGTACATATCAGACATTGCACGGATACGCTCGGCGCCGTTGCCGCCCTGGCCGGCGAATACGGTGACGGTTTCGGGGGCGGAGAGGATCACGAGCTCCGAGACGGCGCCGCCTGAGCCGCCGTTTCCCCCGGCGCGCCTGGGACTGGAATTTGTATTCGCGGCGCCGCCTCCGCCTCCGCCGCCCGCGCCGCGGAGGGAGAAGAGGTAGGCTCCCGGTTCGAGGGTGACGGGCTGCGGAGCGGGGTTGCCGGAGCCTGAGAGGGAAAAGAAACTGCTGCTAGTGGCCTGGACCTGCCCGCTGTCCATGACGGGGTAGGAGCTGAAGTGGGGGAAGGTATCGCTGACGAAGGTTTTTGCGGCGTAGATGTCTATAGAATCCATGACGTAGTAGAGTTTGTAGAGGGCGCGGGACTCGCCGTTGTACCAGGCGCCTTTTTCGGGGACATAGACGGGTTCAGCGGCGGAGTATTCGAAAGAGATACTTCCGGGAATCTGTACGGCGTAGACGTAGAGGAGCGCGGAGCGGCCCGGGGAGGCGGGGCTGACGGGAGTATCGCTGTTGATATTGAAGTAGCCGCCGTTCATTTCGAAGACGGTGCCTTTTTTGAAGACCGGCGGGGAAGTGTCGCCGGGGTTGACGAGGCCGCCGGAGAAGTAACCGAAATCGCTGGCGAGGTCTATGAGGCCGGAGCCGTCGATGAAGCGGGCGGTGAAGATGTCGTCCTTAGTTTTAATGATCTGGGTGTTGAAGTCGACGTTAACGGTGAAGGAGACGGTGAAGGCACCAGAGTCCCTGAAGTATTCTTTTGAGTCCGAATAATAGACGAGAGGGATGCTGGCGGAAGCGTAGCTGTCACTTTTGGTGATGGTGATGTCCTGGGTATTGGAGCATCTGGCGACGATACCGACGGCGTTGTAGAGGAACACGTCGGTGAAATTATTCTTGGCGGTATTGAGGGGGAGGCCGGTGATGGTGAGACAGGGGACGGGGAGCGCCTGGGGGAGGAGGGAAGCGTCTACGGAGCCGCTGCCACCGGAGAAGTCGACGAGGACTCTTTCGGACTGGGTAATATTGATGCGGATCAGAGCGTCGATATTGAGGTCGAAGGTAACGTAGTAGCTGCCGGTTTCCCTGAAGACCCGTTCGCCGGAGCTATAGCTGAGGGGGATTTTGAGGGTGGAAGAGAGGCCCCGCTGTTCGATGACGAGGAGGTTATAATTTTCGCATTTACCGATTTTACCGGCCTGGTTCCAGACAAAGACTTCGGCGACATTGAGAACCTGGATATGCGGGGGGAGGCCCGAGACGGTGAGGTAACTGTGGGGGGCCTGGGGTATGGCGGAGAGATCGAGGAGGGCTGAGCCTGAGGAAAAGCTGACGACGCAGTGATTGTCGCCTGTGACGACGACGCCCTGGAGCGCGTCGGGGAAGAAGGAAAAGGTAACTATAAAGGAGCCTGAGTCTGAAAAGTCCTGACCGTTGAAGGAGCGGTTGTTGTCGTAGACGAGGGGGATGAGGGCGGCGCGTTTACCCGCGAGGGGAGTAACAATGATTTTGGTATAGTCCGGGCATTTGGCGACGACGCCTTCGGAGTTGAGAATGAGGACCTCCATGAAGTTGGCGGGGCTGGTGGTAACGGGGAGGCCGGTAATGGTGAGGCAGTGAGGGGCCGCTGGGGGGATTTCCGGGGGCGGAGGGATGGCGGCGGCGTCAATTTCGGTGACGCCGTCAAGGTACTCGAAGGAGAGGCCTGATTCTGAAGAGATTTGGGTGAAGGCGTCGACAGTGACGGTAAAGGCGGTGAAGAAGGAGCCTGATTCAGCGAAGGAGCCTGAGCGGGTGGAAGCGAGGGGGACGAAGGCTTCGCTGGTGACGGGGCCTTTTCTGACGGCGATGGCCTCGTAGTCGGAGCAGCGGGCGATGACGCTGTAGGAAGTGGACGCCGCGACACCCTGGAAGCTGTTTTTCGAGGCGTTGCGGGGGAGGTTAAAGAATCTGATATAGCCGCCTGAGCTGACGATGGTTTCGATCTGTTCTTCGGTTTCCGGGTCTTCTTCCTGTTCGAGAACGCCGTCAACAAAGAACAGAAGTTTTTCGATGTCGAGGACGCCGCGGCCCTCGGAGAACTGGACCATGACCTCGTTGCCCGCGCGGACGGTAATGCTGGTACGGGCGTCGACACGGACGGAGAATTCGACGAAGAAGGAGCCGGTCCGGGTGAACTCGGCGCCGGTGGAAGAGCGGAGGGGGATGTATGCGTTGGCGTAGACGGGCTCGGATTCGATGACGATGGCGGCGTAGCTTTCGACCTGGGCTACGGAGCGCACCCCGTCGGTGATACGGACCGCGGAGACGGATTCCCTCACGGTGTCCCTGGGGAGGTGGTAGAGGAGGAGGTAGCGGCCGTTACTGATGATCTCCTGGAGGGGGCCGTCTGATGCGTTGAGGCCGGCGCCGGAGTTGCCGGGCCATGCGGGATCGCCCGGCCCGGTTATACTGTGCATATCGCAGGCTGAGAGGGAGAGGAGGAGGGCGGCGAGGGGGACGAGGAAGTTCTTAAAACTGGGTTTCATGGGAAGCTCCTTCAATTGAGTTTTACGGAGAGGGCGACAACGACGCCCGCGAGCTGGAAGTCGGTTTCAAGGGAGAGGCAGAAGAATCTGCCGAAGCGGCGGCGGACGCCGGCGCGGAAGTCATAGAAACGGAGAGGCTGTTTTTCATCGCCGTAGGCCGCGAGGGTGTCGTTACGGAGGAAGCCGAGGTCGAAGACGTAGAGAAAGAAAAGGTCCGTAACATCATCGCGGAGGTCAATATGGTAAGCGGCGCGGAGGCCGAAGCTTGTAAGGTTGGGGTTGGGGGCCCTGAAGTAGAATCCGAGGGAGAGGGGCAGGAAGAGGGGCACGAGGTAGTCGAGGCGGAATTCGAGGGACCCCTTGCCGGTGGCGAAGCCGTTCTGGAAGGAGAGGGAGGCGAAGGCGCCGTCGAGGAAGAGGGCGTTGGGCCCTGCGGCTTCCGGGTTGCGCCAAAGGTCGAGGGCCGGGAGGGGCGCAGCGAGGGAGCAGAGGAGGAGCGCGAGGGATGGTATATGTTTTAGAGACACAAGGCTTCCTAAATATACAGAAATGTATGAAAAAGGGGCTGAAATGAAAAATGGCACAATAGCGTAGGCGCCAATTTCATTCGGTGACGCGCACCCGCGCTATGTCGCGGACGCCCTCCCCGGTGATGGCCTGCATAAGGGCCTCGCCGGGCTCCCGCGCGGTGATAATGACGCCGAAGCCTGACTCCCTGACCTCAATGACGGCGTGATCGTAGAGGGTGCTGACGAGCCAGTTGGCCTGGCGGTGTTCCAGAACGGAGGAGAACTGGAGGGCCGCGCTTTCGCCTTTGGGGAGGGTAATCTCCAGGGTGTTAAAGACGGCCTCTCCCGCGTTCCGGGGAAAGCTGACAAGGGCTGCGGCGGTAAGGAAGCTGCGGCCGTCACGGTCCATGTCGTAGAAGGAAAGGGAAGCGGTTTTCCGGGTGAGGGCAAAGAAGAGGAAGGCCAGGAAGACCGCGTTGAGGGCCGCCGAGAGGAGGAGGAGCGCGGTTTTGGTTTTAGGGTTCACGGCTGCCTTCGTATATAGCGCTGCCTGACGGGATAATCCGGCACGGGAGGGAGGGAGACGGTACGGCTCAGCATGACGTTGACCTGGGTGCCGTTTTCGACGGTGAGGGTGGGCTGTACGCCCATGGCGCGGGAAACGATGTTACCGCCCGCCTCGTTGACGAATTCACTGTTGGCCTGGGCGATAGCCGAGGCGGTGGTGTCGGAGGCGTATTTGGCGGCCTCTTCGGTCATCTTGGCGTTGGCTATGGAGAACATGGTAATGATGCCTGCGGCCTTGAGGTATTCGAACCAGTTTTCGTGGTATTCGGCTTCCTGCCCCGCCATGCCGCGGCGGTCGACGCCGTTCATGCCGCCGAGGTCCGCCTGGAGCCCGTCGGGGCGTATCAGGGTGTCCCAGACGATTTGCACCCGGTGCTGGGCGTAAGAGACGGAGCTGTTGTAGCGCGCCACGAGGACTGAGCCCTGGGGGATGAGGAGGTTGCGCCCGGTCCGGGAGTCGTAGACGTTCCGGGTTACGCGGGCGATGACGCCGCCGGGAAGGTCCGTGTTGATAGCGGTCTCGAGGACGGCGGGAATGACGGTGCCTGGCCAGAGGGAAAGGTCCCCGGTGTAACGCCCGCCCGGAACGGTTTCTTCGCCCCGCAGTGAATCCTGCGGGCCCGGTGCGGAGGGGTACGGCTCCGCCGCACCGGCCTGGCCGCGCGCCTGGGCGAGGTACCCCGCGGCGGCGTTTTGCCCCTGGCTTACCGCGTAGGGATACTGTTCCGCGTAGGAGCCCGGCGCGGCCTGGCCCGCCGTGTTCCGGCCGCCGAAGAGGCTCCCCTCTATGGTTCCGGGAACGAGGGGGGAGAAGTAGGCGGTGGGGACGGCGGGGCCCGCGGCGCGGCCCGGCGGGGGAGCAGCCGGGGGCGGCGGCGCGGTTTGGGCGTAAGGCCGGGGGAGGGATTGCGGCGTTTCATCGCGGTAGACCGCGGGGAGGGAGGAGGCTTCGGGGAGGCCCGCGCCGGGGTCTTCACCGGCGGCCTGCAGGGAAAGCGCCCGGTCCCGCTGGCTGCGCAGAAAATCCGCCGGCGCGCGGGAGGCCGGGGCAGCGGAAGAGCCGGCGGTGTTTCTTTTCCTGGTCCGGCTTAAAGAGAAGATAAAACCTCCTGCCACGAGGATCACGAAAACGACGCTCACTATCCTGAGGACCTTGCCCCGGTCGAAAAAAGGCAGCGCCGGGGAAGGCGGGCCGAAGGAAGTGGCCGCGTCCGGAGTTGTTTCGTAGGACTCCTCCCCTGGGGTTTCCGGCGCCGGTTCCGGCGGGTCCGGTTTTTTTTCATCATATGCGGCCATGTCAGCCTCTCCTCTTTTCGATGACGATCTCGCGGCGGCCCATTTTGACGGTGACGCGCTCTATGAGTTTGTCGATGATGATGATGTTGCCGGCGACGCGGTAGTTAACGATGTCGGCCCTGTTTTCGAAGACGGCGGGAAGGTCCTGCTGCAGGACGCTTTCCGGGAAGGTGATGTAGGTTTTTTTGCCGTCGTCGTAGACCAGGCTGGGGAGCCAGGAAGGTTTTGCGAAGAGACCGTAGGTGACGCGGTAGTTGAAGGAGAGGAAGCGGGGGTCTATGCCCGGAATGCCGGAAGGCTCGCCGTCTCCGCTCGGGCCTTCCGCCGCGCCGCCCGCAGCATCCGTTACGGCGCCGTCTGAGAGGGGGATATACGTGTTGGGCATACCGGTAGACAGGTAGCGCCAGCGCACCATGGGCATAAACACGTCGCGGTAGCTTTTCAGAATGATGTGATAGACCCGCCGGTCAGTGTTGATGATGAGGGAGGCTTCCAGGGAAGCCTCGGTGGGTTTCACGTAGATGTGCTGCACCGCGACGCCGTTTTCGATGTTGTAGCCGGCGCCGAGCATCCAGCGCTCGCTGTCGGAGATGAAGGGGGCTTCCACGGCCTTTTCACCGGGCTCGAGCCGTATGTCGCTGGCCCGCAACGGCCTGGTTAGACCTCGTAGACCCAATCGCTGTGGTAGTCGTAGATCATGGCAGCCCTTGAGTATTCGGAGGGCTGGAGAATACCGTCGCTGTTGGAGCGGGAAACAGCGCCCCTGCCCCGCTCCGGGGGCTGCGGGGCGGGGCTCTCCGCGTCCGGAGGGTAGACGGGGCGCTCTATTTCGATGACGAGGGGCGGCGGCATTTCGATGGGCACGGTGAGGATGGCGGGAGGCTCCCTGGGGACGGTCCCCGCGGCGCTCTGGCGGACCCGTTTTTCCATATCCACGGAGGCGCAGGAGAGGAGCAGCAGGGCGAGGGCGAGGGCTGGCAGTATTCGTGTCATAGTTCGGTCATCTCGCAGTTTTCGATATAGACGCCCAGGGGGTTTTTCCTGATGGTGGCGTCGCTCACGGGCAGCAGCTTTACGGTAACGAGGGCGCGCATACGGGTGTTGCGCCGGGTAGAAGAGCTGTCGACGACGGTTTCCACCCAGTCAACCTGGTAGGAGCTGCCCGTGATTTTGAGCACGCTTTCTATTTCGACGGAGCGCCGTGATTTCCCCACGAGGTCGAAGGGGGAGGCTCCCCGCAGAAAACGTGTCATGACGGGTTCGTAGGAAGCGGTGATCATGGCGTAACATTCGTCGATGTTGTTGTAGAGCACCTGGGGGTCGGTGGAGACGGAGCGGAGATTAGTGATGAACTTACGGGCCTGGTACTGGATGGCCGGTTCGGGCACCTGGAAGGCGGCGTTCTGGCGCACTTCCCCCAGGTACTGGGCTTCCCCGGAGGGCATTACGTTGACCAGCACGGGGACGGTTTTCTGGGTTCTCACGGCGTAGACATTGAAGGCGAGGCTGGCCGCGAAGAGGAGCAGGACGCCTATTCCTACGATACCCCGCCACCAGGCCATCTCCTTCTGTTTGTCGAGGAGTATGTCGGCGTAGGCCCTGTCCTGGCCCTCCCGGAAGGGGTTCGGCAGGTCAAGCGGTTTGTAGACGGTGGATTTGTGCTGCGCGGGCATGGGGTTCCTGCTCAGGCCCTGTCTTCAGGCCTGTCTTCGGTACCGGTACCGGCGGCGCGGTTCCGGCGCTGTTCGGCGCGGTACATATACTCTTCCCCGGCGGAGGTGCCGGCTTCGCGGCGGCTTTCGAGCTGTTCGCCGAAAGTTTTCTTGCTGCCGTCGGCGTTGGTTTCTGACAGGAAATGCTGCCGCTGGCTGTGGCGGTTTACGCCGCTGCCCGCTCCGGAGCTTCCGCCGCCGCTCCCCCCGCCGCCGCCGCCGAGGAGGCTCCGGGCGAGGTCGCCGCCTGAGGAGAGCAGGGCCTGCCCTGCGCTGCCGGCGAGGCTGCCCATGAAGGCTCCGGCCTTTTGGCCCTGGGTGCCGCCGAGGGTGCCCGCGGCTTTGGCCGCGGCCCCCGCCTGGGTGAGGGCGCCGACGCCGGCGAAGGCGGTTTGCGCCGCGCCCCCGGCTATCGCGCCCCCGGCCTGTTGCGCCAGGCGCATGGTCGCGCCGGCGGCGGCCAGGGCCCCGCCCGCCGCCGCTATGGCCCCGCCGGCGCTCAGGGACGGCGTGCCCGTCAGCAGCGACTGGGCCAGGGCCGGCGCGCTCTTGCAGAGAAAGAAGAAGAGCAGGCTTACGAAGAGCACGATGAGTATTTCGTCCGGGCGGCCCGTGAAGGGGGTCGCCGTGTAGCCTCTGGCCAGGGAGAGGAAACCGTAGAGCATGAGGAAAATACAGATATTGCAGAACAGCAGTTTTATGAAAAAGCCTATGACGGCGCCGACGAGCTTCTCGGCCATGAATTTGCTGCCCTCCCAGATGGAGAGGGGGAAGAGGATGATCCCCACGCCGGTAACAAGCATATACTCCAGGAAGGCCATGAGGTATTCCAGCACGGCCAGAATCCCGGTGAGGATGACGAAGAAGCCGCACACCAGCCCGATGATGACCCGGCCAAAATCACTGGGAAGACCCCCAATACCTGTTGGCGCCTCCTCGGAATACCTGATGCACTCTCCCGCGATGAGGAGGACCACCTCCAGGGCCGCCGCGGGGGCGACGCAGGTGTAGGCCATGCCCCGGTGTTCCCGCGTTACCAGAAGGTTTGTGAAGTACATCAGGGGGTTCCGCTCTTCGGAAACCTTGGCGGACCTCGTCGCGCGGGTGCCGTAGGTGCCCCTGACCGGGGAGTCATTCCGCTCCGCCTCTTCGGCTATGGCCTCCCGGGCCTGGTTCAGGTAGGCCTCGATGGAGAGGTAGGTGCTGGCCCGGGCCTTCTCGAAGGTCCAGGACGTTATGTGCCCAATGATCCGGGGGTAGGCCAGCATGATCACGATGAAGAAGATCACGGCCTTGCCTATCTTGATCAGGTTTTCCTTGAGCCCCTGGCCGGTGAGGGCGTAGTTGATCGCCGCGAGGGCCAGGGCTATGAAGAAGACTATGCGCCCTATGGCCCAGGCTTCGCGGAGGAAGAAGGCCTGGAGGTCTATGAGTTTGTCGATGACATAGAAAAAGGCTTCGTTGAGGGTGTGCATAGTTACTCCTCCGCTATGGGTTCAAAGAGGCTGCGGCCCCACATTTCGGAGAGGTCCGGGGGGTTGGGCGGGGTTCGGGATTGCCGGTCCCGGCTGAGCTGGTACTCGTTGAATTCCGCGGTATCGTAGGAGATCTGGCGCAGGACGCGGTTGGTGTTGAGCGCCGCCTCCGCGAGGAGGGAGAGCAGGCCCTTCTCGCCCATGCGCTCGCTTTCGGGCAGGCTGCGGTCCTCTTCAAGCCGGGCGAGAGTCGCCTGGTCCTGTTCGGTGTCCCTCATGTGCTCCTCGTTCATGAGTTCCAGTTTGGTCATGATGTTACGCGCCAGGGTTTCCTCCCGCGCTTTCCAGGTCTGCACGTAGACATAGTTGGCCGGGGTGAGGCCCAGGTTAAGCCACATTTCCCGGCGCTGGCGCTCCGAAAATTCGTTATCCCAGTAATCCACGTAGGTTGATTCCATGGCGGCGGGGATCTCCGCCACGTCGGCCAGGCGGTAGGTGCGGCCTCCTATGCGGACGCCCATCCGGTTAAAGCGGGTTTCGGCCTGGCGCTCCAGGTAGAGCTGGCGGTTGTACCAGTCCATGAAGTCGTCCCAGCTGTTCACGCGGGTAACGTTCCTGAGGTTGTCCAGGGCCATTTGCTCCATGCGGAGCATATTCTGGAACTGGTTGTAGGTGTTCATGGCGTTTTCCACCATCTGGGCTATGGACTGGGCGTAGTAGGCCGCCTGGTCCAGGTGGGTGGCGCTCATGATGCCTTCCAGGATGGGGGCGGTAACGGCCATCTGCGCGCGGGCCCCCGGGGCCCCCCAAACGGAAAACAGAATCAGCGCGCTTAGCAACAGCTTTTTCATGGGGTTCTCCTCGTAGAACGGGTTATCGTTTCGGGCTACAACTGTTCACGCCGGGGGGAGTTTTGTTGTTACCGTCCGGCGGGGGATTTTAAGGGGGCGGAGCCCCCTTAGGAGAGGGGGGAGCGGAAGACCGCCGGTACTGCCGAAGGCAGGGACGGCGGTCTGCAGCGGGGGGGAGGCTTCCCCCTCTAATATATAGTATTGGTTTTAACGCTTTGAGACCAAGCTTCAGCTATAGTGTAATCAGTAAAGGCATGAGTAATTACGATACTTCCTTTTTCCGCAAAGCCAGCTACCGTAAAAGCATATTGCGAATCAGCAATGTTAATTTGAACACCGGAATATTGGGCGGATACATTCCAAGCTTGCAGGCTTGGCAGTAGAATTTCGTCTCCCGATACAAGGAAGCCGTTATTGGTTGCCAAACCAATGGTAATGAAATAAAGCCTGCCGTTCCTGACGTGCGGCATTATAACTTCAAGGGTAGTGCCGGTCTGCGAAAATTCATGCAGATAGTCCGCAATGATACCGGCTACATACACGGGCTCATTATCCTGCTGGGCAAAGAGGGCGGCGCCGCAGGGCTGACAAAAACAGTGTTTTTCTCATTTGTTTCCCCTTTAGTAATGTGCAAGCCTGAGCGTTTGGGTCCATCTATCCGCGCTAATAGTAATACGCAAGCCTGGCAGTTTGGACCCAATTCTCCAATGACTCATTATCAGGGAAAACATGGGTAACAATAATCCTTCCTGCCTCCGCAAAACCTGCGACGAATAAATGACCAGTATCGGAGCTGACATATTCAGTTTGACGGCCTTGGTATACGCCAAAAACAGTGTGTTCTGGCGATAGAATAAATTGAACGCCGGGTCTTAAATTACCGTCTTCGGCAGGTAAGGCAGGGCTGAGAAAATACAATCGGCCATTTCGGATGAAAGGTTCAAGCTCTTTCATCTCTTCATTTTCCATGCCGTTTTCTGCAAATTCACAAACGTAAGGACCGACAAGAAAATGATTCACATAGACGGGCTCATTATCCTGCTGGGCAAAGAGGGCGGCGCCGCAGCACAGCAGGGCTGACAGAAACAGTGCTTTTTTCATTTGTTTCTCCTTTAGTAATGTACAAGCCTGAGCGTTTGGGTCCATCTATCCGCTGTTTCATAATCGGTAAAGATATGGGTAAGAACAATTTTTCCGGTTTCGGCGAACCCAGCGACAAAAAGAGGGGTTTCTGTGTCAATATTATTTATACGATTACCTTGATACGTGGCGAAAACAGCCTGGGAACCCGGCAGCATAATAGAGTCTCCCGACACGAGGGAGCCGTTATGTATCGCCAAGCCAACAGAGGTGAAGTAAAGCCTGCCGTTTCTGACGTGCGGCATTATACTCTCAAGGGTAGTGCCGGTCTGCGAAAATTCATGCAGATAGTCCCCATAGGCACCGGCGACATAGACGGGCTCATTATTCTGCTGGGCGAAGAGGGCGGCGGCGCAGCACAGCAGGGCTGACAGAAACAGTGTTTTTTTCATTCTTTCATCCTTCTCAGAAAGCCGGCATAGATTTTTTCACCCAATTCGGCAAGGCCCCATTTACTGGAGTCATAGCTGTCGGTAACAAAGAGGCTGTTGAAGTAGCGAAGCAATTCATTGACAACTTCCGGGTTCCTGAAGGTGAGGCATGATTCGGTATTGGTGTTCATACCGTATTCCGTAAAATTGAGGGAGCCCAGGTAAGCGCTTTCAATAAGGGCATAGGGCATTTTACCGGAACGTTCAGGTTCCGTAAGGGGAGACTCGTCCATGCGGCTTTCCTCCTTCCGCGGGCGCATTGTAGCACGGGGGGAAGGGCGGCGCAAGGCGCCGGCGGGCTAGGTGGCGGTCTCTGTTACCCTGTAATCTTCGAGTTCTTTGAGGCGCCGGCGGGCGAGTTCCTCTACGATGTCCCCGGGAAGCATATCGAGGAATTCCTTATAAACGAGGCGCACTTTTCTCCCCGGTTTTGCCGGGGGGATGTCGGAGCAATCAACGGGGTGATTTTTTATTTCGTCAATTTCCCTGTCGAGGGCTGCCGGCTCATCGAAGGTATTGTCTGAACTGATCATAATAATCTCCTGCTTCCACAGCCTCCGCGCGGCGGGCCGAAAAGACGCGTATGAAACCGCCCCGGTAGGTAACGGAGACGGTAACGAGCACATGGCTGGCCAGGCCGGTGACGGAACCTGTAACATTGAAACGGTCTTCGGAGGTTGAATTTTCACGGTCGTACTCTTCAATCAGAAAAGGATCGGAAAAGACCGCCGCGGCCGTTTCAAACCTGACGCGGTGTTTTTTCAGGTTTAGTTCCGCCTTTTGGGCGTCCCATATAAATTTATCTTTGTAGACAACATCGCCCATGAAAAGACACCATGTAAAACTATAGTATAGCGCCAGCCCTGCGTCAATCCGGCGCGCGTCACACAACCTGCGGCACGTTGCCTTCCCTGATGCGGGGGAGGGACTTACAGGCGGCGTAGAGGGTGATTTCGCCGCGTTTGACGGCCTCCACGAGGTCCGGTGTTCCGTTTTTGAGGAGGCTGCGGGCCTGGTAGACGGTGGAGGGGCTGACGCCTAAGCGTTCTGCGAGGCGCTCCGCGGCGCGCCCCGCGCCGTCTTTCCGCTTGCGCTGCGGGAGGGCGGCCACGGCGTCGAGGAGCTCCGCGGTTCCGGCATCGGGGATGGCCGCCGCGGTTTCGGGGCCGCGTTCCTCCCGCCCGGGTTCGGGTTGAGGCGCGGGCGCGGGAACGGCGGCGCGCTGCGGGGCCTCCCGGGGAGCGTCGGGCCCCCTGAGGGAGCGCCAGGGGACGCGGGCGTGGTCGAGTATATCGGCGCAGAGGGAGACGCCGCCGCCTTTTCCGGCGAGGAGTGCGTCGAGGAATGAGTGGTCGGCGCTCCCGATAAGGGCGAGGGTGAGGCGCCCGAGGTCGAGGCGGAAGAGGCGGCGCCCGAGGGGGCTGGTGTAGAAGTAATCCCGGCGCATTTCCGCGCCGGCAATGAGGGCTATTTCAGGGTCCGTGAGGCCGAAGGAACGGTAGACGGGCATCATGTTCTCGGTGAGGGCGGAGGGGTCCGCGAGGTAAATTTTGGTAAGGCACTGCTGGGTGATGGTGGTTTTGAGGGGCGATTTTTCGACGTCTGCGACGTCCTGGGTGGCGAAGACGACGAAGACATTTTTCTTGCGGAGCACCTTGAGCCATTCGGTAATTTTTTCGGCGAAGACGGGATTTTTGAGGAAGAGCCAGGCCTCGTCCAGGACGAGGAGTGTGAGGCGGCCGTCGAACAGTTTTTCTACCAGGTTGAAAAGGTAGACGAGGGCGGGGACGACGCAGCCTTCGCCGCGGTTCATGAGGGCCTCCATTTCAATGGCGAGAAAGGAGGTGTCCAGGGAGAGGGCTGAGGAACGGGCGTCGAAGATTTTGCCGTATTTGCCGCCGTCCCAGAGATAGTCGCCGAGCATTTCTTTGAAGACCGGGCGTTTTGAGACGGGGTCGAGGTAGTTGACGTACTGGAGGAAGCTGGTAATGGTGCGGGAAGCCGGGGGCTTTTCGCGGAGGAGTTCGAGGCTCTGCTTAATCTGGGCGCGCATGGGCGGGGAGACCTCGTAGCGGTTGACGGCGAAGCAGGCTTCGATGAAGTCGATGGCGTTCATGATGTCGCGGTCGGTTTCGAGGTCGCGGAGGGGCTGGAAGCTGACGGCTGCGGCGTTTTCGCCGGCGGGCTCGTAGAAGAGGCCTCCGGCGGCGAGGCAGGGCTGGCGGCAGGAGCGGCCCTTGTCGAAGACGATGACGCGGGAAGCGGGGTACTTGAAGAACTGCATTTCCAGGAGGTTGAGGAAGGTGGACTTGCCCGCGCCGGTGGGGCCCCAGACGGCGGAGTGGCCGACGTCGGAGGGATTCATGTTAAAGAAGAAGGGTGTGCCTTCCTCGGTGGAGCAGATGAGGTGCGGGATGTCGACACCGGAGACGAGGCCGGCGTGTTCGTTACGGCGCATCCCGGCCCATACGGAGGAGAGGGGGAGGACGTGGGAGAGGGAGTAGGTCATGACGGGGAGGGAGCGGTAGTTGGCGTAGACCTGGCCCGGCATCATGGACTTCCATGCTTCGAGGGCGTTATAGGTTTCCTCCTTGCAGGTGAAGCCGGCGCTGTTGACGACAGCTTTTACTTTGTCTGCCTTTTTTTTGGCGGCTTTGAGGTCCCTGTCCCAGACCATGACGCAGCTCGTGTAGTAGCCGAGGGCGGCCTGGCCGGTTTCTATTTCTATCTGGGCGTCGATGGAGTCGTTTTCCTTGACTCCCGCGCCGTGGTTGACGGTTCTGGCGGGCTGCCCTGAGGTACTTTCAGCGAAGGTCTGCAGGAAGGTAGTTTTGCTGCCGCGGTGGGCCTTTTCTTTTTTGTGGGCCTCCTTTTTGCCGTCATCCAGATCGAGGCAGATATAGCGGGAGACCCAGCGGTATTCGATACGGGAGCGGTTGAGTGTGTCGAGGATGGCGGGGTAGCTGTCTTCCGGGAAGTCGTTGACGCCGATGACAGGGATAAAGCAGTCGCCGAGCTTCATGGTGAGGGAGGTAACGAGCTCTGAATCCGGCAGGATGCGGTCGAGGAGTATCCTGGTTGCGGGGAAACGGATGGGGTGCCGGTTGAGGGAGACGCTGGAATGGAGGTAGGCGACGGTCTCCTCGTTGGAGAGGGGGGCGAGAAGCATATCGCGGGAAAGGAGCGCGGCAACGGCGTCTGTTTCGTTGACAAAGAAGTCTACGTTCTGCTTAATACCCTGGGCTCCTCCCGGAGCGTCCTGGTCCCTCCCGCTGCGGATGAACATTTGGGTAAGCTTTTTCACGTTTTCCGAAGGGGGCTTCCAGATGAAGGTGAGGTAGTAACTGGACTCGAAGTGCTCGCCCGCGGCGCGGAAGGCGGCCTCCCGTTCGCGGTCTATGAGGTAGGGGGCGAGGGCGTCGAAGGAGCCCGGACGGCCGCCGAAGCCGGCCCTGGGGTATTCGGTGGTGTAGAAACGCTGGGCCTCCAGCTGGAAGGCCCAGCCTGAGCCGAGGCGTCTGGCGAAGTCGTTGACGCGGATGGCGAGGCTGTTGACCTCGAAGGCGCCTGAGGAGTCGATGTCCGGCGCGCGGTAGGCGAAGGAGCGCTGGAGGATTCCGTCTTTCTGGATGACGACACCTTCATGGAAACGGGTGATGAAGTTCCAAGGGAGGATTTGGTAGAAGAGGCCTGTAGATTCGCTCATGGTAAGAAGACGTCCTTTTGGGAAATATTCTCGATGACGATGTCAATCATCCAGGGGTCCTTTCCGGTGAGGTAGCGCATGATGAGGTAGAGTATGACGATGGGGACGATGGTGAAGTAGAGTTCGAAGCCGTAGATGAAGATGACGGCGAGCATGAAGAGGAGGAGGAGGCCCGTTTGGGGGACACCTCCGGCGAGGTCCCTTGAGAGGAGGGAGCGGCGCACACGGCGTTTGTAGGGGGTCATATCAACCATGGTCAGCCCTGGGACGCGTTCCAGATGGCGTCGATGATGAGGGAAGCGCAGACGAGGATGGCCACGGCGATACCGATGGCGATAGCGTTACGCTTCATTTTTTCGTTGTCCTTGTTGAAGCCGTAGGCGACGGCGCAGCCGCAGAGGCAGATGATGAGGATGGTCTTTACGAAGGTGCCGGTAAAGACCGTCAGAATATCCTCCATGAGGCTGGTCATGCCTGAGGGGAGGATGTCCTGCGCGGAGAGCGGCAAGGAGCGCAGGGCGAAGAGAAGGAGAAGCAGCAGTAATTTCATAAGACACTCCTTAAAAAAGATGTGCGGGAAGGCGCGGCGTCAGCGGGCCGTTCCGCTTTCCCGTATTTCCTCTACCGTGAGGGCTTCGTCCACGACGGGCCCGAAACCCCTGCGGTAGGAAAGGTGCACGACGATGTTGACAGCGTCGGCCAGGTCCGGAAGGGTACCGGCTATTTTCTGGCGGAGGAGGCCCTCGATGCGGGAGAGGGTGGAGGAGGCGCTGTCGGCATGGATGGTGGTGATGTTGCCGGGGTGGCCGGTGTTCCAGGCTTCGAGGAGTTCCACGGTAACATCGCCGGAACGCAGCTCGCCGAAGATGATGCGTTTCGGGGTCCAGCGGAGGGCGGTCTGGATGGCGGCGACGGCCTGCTCTTTTCTGATGTAGAGCTGGGTTTTGTTTTTGCCCCGGCACTGGAGTTCCGGGAGATCCTCGATGAGGTAGAAGCGGTCGTCCGGCGAAAACTCCCGCATTTTTTCGATACAGGCGTTGGTGAAGGTGGTCTTGCCGGAACCTGTGGAGCCGGAAATGACCATATTACTGCGGCGCTCTATATGGGCGACTATCTTGCGGTAGAGCTTTGCTGAAAGCCGCCCCTGCTCGCGGTATTGTTCGAGGGTGAAGACATCGCCCGCGGGGCGGCGGAAGGTTATTTCCGGGGACTCCACCCAGGGGGGCACGATGGCGGTAGTTCTGATCTTGTAGTCGGGGATGATGCTTTCCAGGGTGGGCCGCTCCCAGGTATCGATGGGGGTGTCGGAGACATTGGCCAGGCTGTTAATGATGCGCATACGCTCGGCGGGGGAGAGCCTGATTTCGGTGTCGTAAAGGCCTTTTAGAAAGTCATCGCACTGCACCGCGCCGTCTCCGTAGACATACACGTTGGTAACGGAGGCGGTCTCGAAGAAGGGGATGAGCGGGGCGAGATCGCCCATGAGGTTTTCCATCTCGCGCTCACGGCGCTCGAGCCCGTCCTCAATCCTGCCCATCAGGTTCTCCGGAGAAATAGGTATGCAGGAGCCTTTCAAAGAAAGGGGGGTCGTTTTTAAGGCTTTCCTGGAAAGCCCTGAAGAAGGTGTCGTGCCGGGCGGAGGCCGATTTGAGGGCGGCGTCTGCCAGGTCCTGGTCTATCTCCGCGTTATAGGCGAGCAGGTTGATGTGCATGAGGCGGAGGTAGCGGAAGGTGATGTCCAGCATATCCCCGAGCTCGTCCATTTTTTTCCGCATATCGCCGAGGCCCTGGAGTTTGAGGGTTTCGTCCCGGTAATCGGCGTAGATGTACCTGGTTATGGCGTGGCGGATGAGCTCGGATTCGCTTTCGAGGCCCTTGTCCCTGCAATAGGTTTTGATGTCCGCCAGCATCTGCACGGGAAGGGAGCAGAGCTTTTTCTTCAGTTCCGGGCGTTTAGTCATACGCGCCGGCCTTGAGGAAATTAGGGATTTCCCCGTCCTCCGGGAGGTCCTCCGCGTAGTCCCCGGCGGGGCCGTCTTCCGGGCCTGCTCCCTCTTCGGACTCGCCGCTGTAGCCGCCGTCATCGTAGAGCCCCCGGAGCTTTTCCTCCTGTTCCGCCAGGACCGCGGGGTCTTCGGCCTCGCCTTCCGGCGCGAACCAGCGGGGGCCCGAAAGCTTCGCTATGGCGGGCCGGGCTGCGCGCAGCGCGCCCTCCCGGTCGGTGAAGGCCGGCGGGAAGAGGCGCGCCTTGAAGACCGGGTCATCGTAGTACACGTTTTTTTTACCGATATAGGGCGGCTGCCCCTGGCAGATGAGAATGAACTCGTCCAGGGGGAGCTTCATCACCTCGTCGGCGTTGATAAGATTGCGCTCCTGGTCCTGGGCGCTGAGGCTCGCATTGTTGAAGCCCAGGGCCCCCCTTGCGCCCGAATAACTTATATTGGCCCGGCTTACGGATTCCCTGCCGCAAATCTTGCTTATGGTCTCGGCGTTATCATATTCCCCGGCGCCGGGGGCGTAGAAAATAGTGTTGCGGCAATGGGCCAGAAAGGAATGGTCTTTTCCGTAGATACTGTTGAGCTGGTTTATCGATTGGAAGATCAGGAAGTAGTGGATACCGAACCCGTTATGGATGCCCATGTTCATGTGCAGCTCCTCCATTTTGCCGAGCTTGTCGAACTCGTCGAGGATGAAGAGCAGGGGGATTTTGAATTTACGGTTTGTCGCCTGGGTTTCGCCGGAGGTGAAGCGGCGGGAGAAGAGCAGCACGAACATACGGATCAGGGCGCTGATACGCTGGACGTCTGAGTACTGGATGGTGATGTACAGGCTTACGGGCACGGGGCTTTCCACAAATTCATCGATGTAGAATTCCGAGTTTTGGGTGTTGCGCTTGATTTTGGCGTCGGCGAAGACGGCCAGTGCGTTATTTACGGTGGAAAGCACGGAGCCGCCCTCGTCGCCGGGTCTTTTGCGCTGCGCGCCGGCGCCCTCCACGACGGACTGATGAATGGCGGGGTCCCCGTGGTCCGCGTTGATCATCAGATCGTAGATGTATTTGGTGTTTCCGGGGTCCGAGGGGTCCTGGAGTGCAAGGAATTCCCGGCATCCTGCCAGACTCTTGTTGGGCCAGTCGGAGCAGAGGCAGTGCAGGATCAGGGCTGTAAGGAAGTCGCGGGCCGCCGTGGTGAAGTGCTCGCTGGTGGCGTTGCCGGAGCCGGAGGCCGGCGTGGTGAGGATGTCGGCTTCGAGGTTGGCGTCGCTGAAGGCGTCCTCGCCCCCGCGGATCTCCATCATGGGGTTGAAGTGGTGCCCGGCGTTACCCACGGGCTCCCAGCGGTAGACCTTGCCGAATTTGGCGCGGAACCCCGAAGTCAGGTTGAAATTCTCTCCCTTGAAGTCCAGTACGATGACGCTGCCGGGATATGAGAGGAGGGTCGGTATGACGCTGGAGACGCCCTTGCCGCTCCGTGTGGGCGCGGAAAGGACGGTGTTATAGATGCCGGCCTGGATGATCTTCCGGGAAGGTTTGAGAAGATGCAGCACCACGGAATCCTTTTCCGTGTCGTAGACGGCGGAAAGCCGCGCCGCGCCGGTCTCTCCGAGGATCATGCCGCCCCGGAGCCCGAGGATGCCGGCCTTTTTCAGGTCCCGCACCGTGGCCCAGCGCGCCGTCCCGAAAATATTCTGTTTCCGGTTGCGCAGTATGATGAATTCGAGGAACAGGTAGAACACGATGGCGGAGACGGAGGTGTAGCCCGCTATTTTGACGGCCTCGTACAGGAAGGGATGTATGTCGAGGCGTTTGTAATAGACCAGGCACCAGTAGAAGATCAGGTAGGGCTTATACAGGGGGTAGGAGACGTTCCCGAAGCGGAGTACGGAGAAGGGAGCCCCCACCCAGCCGGGCTCGTAGTTCACGAGGGCGCAGAATCTCTGCGTACTGGCCCAGAAGCCGGCGATGATGATGAGGAAGGTTGTCAGTTTGAACAGCAGGCTGAGGAGCTGCTCTCCGGTGGTATCAACGGGCTTGCCCCGCAGGAATTCGTTCTTACTCATCGCAGCCGGTTACCCGTTTCAGCGTTCTGATTGTCATTACCATCCTCCTTTACTGCACGGAAGCAGGGCCTGAACCGTTTCATCAAAAGCCGTATCTTCTTTCGGGGCCCGGTCCGTTTCCGGCACACAGGCGGAACAGAGATACTTCTCGGCCCAGTAACAGGGAACGCCGGTCTTCTCAATACATTGGTGACAGTCGTCATCGGTACAGCCGCACACCCGGCACCGGCGTTTTCCGGCGCTCACCGGCTCCGCCCCCGCGCCAGCTTTTGCTCCTGTTTCTGTTCCCGGACCGGCTGGGGATTCCGCCGCTGTTCATCGCGGGCTTCCCGTATGATGTCCTTACATTCCGCCCCCGCGGCCTGGCAGATTTTTGAGAGCTTGTATGGATCGGTATGTTCCTTGCCTAACCGCTCGTCGAATGACTGTTTATAAACGGATTCCTGCAATTTGCCTGAAAATTCCTTCGCCTGTTCCGGGCTTACCTTGAACTTGCCCCCCATGGAGACCGCGGCCAGGTACTGGCCCAGGTATTTTTCCGGCTCGGTGGAGGTGCAGGCGATCTCCGGCCCCGGCCCCTTCTGTCCGGGTTCATAGGGCTTGTAATTATTCCCGTATTGCTGCTTGAGGAATTCCGTCCTCTCCTGCTGCTGTTCCTGGACATGCTTTGCAGCCCAGTCCTTGAGGGCCCAGGGCTTGGTGGTCTGGGCCGCATTGTAGAGAAGCGCGTTCTTCTGTTCCCATTCCCCGCTTCCTTCATTTCTGACTTGGAAACTGACGGTTACCGGCTTCTCATCCTTGCGGATAAAAATCTGGTCTCCCGTTTCCGCCCTGGCTTTGTCGATCTGATTACGGGTAACGTACTCAGGCGTGGGGAACCCGTTTCGTTTCTGGAAGTCCTTGAGGTACAGGAGGCTTACGCCGTGGTAGCGGGTATCGTTGGCGATATTGACCGCGGGGGCCGTATCGGCGTAGCCGTCCTTTCCGGAGAGGCAGGGCAGCGTTCCGTTCTCCAGGGATTCTAAGATTACCTTTCTTTGATGGAGCGCGTTGAGGAACGCAACCTCCTCCGGGGTTTTGGGCTCCCCCCGGCCTTCGATGATTTCTTCCGACACATCCGCGGAAGCGGCAGTTTCGGCATTGCCTTCTAATTCGTCTGACATGATTGACTCCTTTGCGTTTATTTTCACCGCCTCAAGAGAAGCGATTAAAAAACCCTCCAAGGCGTGTTATAACCAGCTTTATCTTTTTACTTTTTTTCATACCGTATCGGCATCCTTGCCCGGTATGGTCAAAACAGCTCCCCCTGCCGCAACGCGGGCGCGGGGAGCTCCGGGGGCTTCCCGTCATGGCCCGCCTGCCGGGCGAGGGATACTTCCCCGGCGGCCTCGAAGCCCGCGGCGAAGGCCCCGGTTTTTACCTGTCTCCGGGGCGGATTCTCTTCTTCAAGCGGGACGGCGCTTCTCACGTAGTCCGCCGCTTCCATGATTTTAGAATTCCGCCGGTCCTTCCAGGCGCAGGCCCCGCCCAGGGCGTGTATCCTGTCGTGAAGCCCGGCGGCGATACCGGCCCGGAAGTCCTGCCGGTAAAAGTATTTTGCGTTCTTGCGGAGGGCCCTCCTGGAAATGCGCTCTGTGGTTTTGACAAGGTACTGGTACATCTCGGAGGCCATGAACACGTCCAGCGGTTCCCCGGTAAAGACAACCGCCCCCTCGGTTCTATCGTGGTAGTAAAAACACCCGTAAAGCCACGCAACGGCGTATGCGAGGCGAAGGCGCCAGTTCACGTAATACTTTGTCGCCCTTACGCTGACGCTCTCGAATTTGAGGCCCTCCCCGTCTATGCCGTATTCCTCCATCAGGTAGTTGGCTTTCTCTATCGCCGCCGCGGCCTCGTTCTCGTTGTCGCTTCTGGACAGTTCGAGGAGTTTCCGCACCCGGCCCTTGATGGTTTCAGGATCGTTCATTGATTTGGTTTTCCCTTTGCATTAACTTAATTTTTAACGGGCATTGGGGTTATTCTCATATAAATAGTCCCAAAGTAAAAAGTTTTTTCAGCTCCGGTATTTTGTTTTCGGTAAGATCACTCATTGATTAACTCCTCAGAACTGCCCCCGGATAAAAGTATGTTTCCAAAATTCACAGCTTAATCCCTTCCCGCCCGGCTCCCGAGGCCAGTTCCCGCGCAAGGGGGCCGGTGAAACCGCCTTCCGCTATCTCCCTCCGCACCTCGCTCCCGGAGCGTTTTACCATTACCGGCGTCAGGCGGCCCTGCTGGTTCTCACGAGCCTTGAGCGAAATAACGTCCCCATCGCGCAGCCACTGCCGCTCAGACCCCTCGCCGGCGGAGGGCCTCCGGAGAAGGGGCACGAAGTGCGCTTTCCCGTTGAGCCCTTCCAGCACTACCGCGTGGTTGTCGCTCGCGTCCCCGTCGATGCGGTACACCTTCGTTATTTTCCCGGTGATCTCCCCCTGCTCCCCCGTGTAGAGGCCCAGGCGGAGGGGGGAGGTGTACCGCAGCGCCCCGCGGGCCTTCAGAAAGGCGTTGTACCTTCCGTTGGCCTTGAGGCTTTCTTCCCACCGGGGGGAGAGTTTGTAGCCGCCGTCACTGTACCCGCAGAGTTTCAGCCTTTGCAGGTTCTCCAGCCGCTTCAGCAGGCGCCCCCGCTCCCGCTCGTCCCGCGCCCCTTCAAGGTTCACCCGGTAGGTGCCCCCGCACAACTCTTTGAGCCGCCCGTCCAGCCTCGTGTAACGCGGCGCGGCCAGCTCCCGTTCCCGCTCGGTTTCCAGGTCTCCCCGGCTCCTCGCCCCGAGCTGGGCCGTGCACAGGTCCCGCGCGTGTTCCCGCATAAAGGTGCGCACCAGGTCTCTGGGGAATTCGACCTCCTTCCCGTTCCGGTCCCTGCCGTTGATCAGGAGGTGGGCGTGGGGATGCGCCGTGTTGTAGTGATTGGCGGCCTGCCAGTAAAGACGCAGCCCGGTCTCCATCTCAAGACGCTTCACGAAACGCTCCGTCAGCGCTTTCAGGTCCGCCTTGTCAGACTGGGGGCTCAGGAATATCCTGAAGTTCTTTCCGGCCATGTTTTGCCGGTACTCCTCCAGGTCTGTCCCGTAGAGCCGGGCCCGGCTTCCGTCCCGGTCAGTCCCCTCCCGGATCAGGTATTTCTCCAACTGGACCCGGTGCGCCTCTATGCTCCGGGAATACTGCATCTTGACCGTGCACTTCTGGCGGGCGTCAACGCGCCGAAACCTTCCCCCCCGGAACCCGCCGCCCGACCCCCGCGCCTTCCGGGGGCGCAGGAGCCGGGCCAGGGCCTGCGCCGAGTCCTGCCCCTCCCGCCTCCGCCTGAAGCCGGGTTTGATCCGGTATTCCCGGCTTTCAAATAAAAAATGACGCACGGTTCACACCCCTGCAAGCTCTGAAAATAGAGCTTTATTCGCCTTCAGGCCGCGCAAGGGATAGCAGCGGAAATCTTTTGTTGCCCCATACGGGCAACAAAAATTGGAGCGGATAGCCCGGTCCCCGGTGAAGCCGGGGATGCGCCCGTAGTCCGAATCGATGGTATGCGTAAGCTCTGATCGCATAGCTTTACTTTGCCTCCCGCTTCCATACCAAACGCCTGAGTTTTTGGGAAGGGCGGAAAATAATCTTGTCGTGCGCGGGGACTATGTTCTTTTGGGACCACAAGCTGGGATACTTTTTCTCTTGAATCTTCTTCACCTCGAAGGTGCCCAGGCCCCGCAGCTCGATACGCTTGCCCTGGGCAAGGGTATCAGCCATCCAGTCAACCATGACGTTCACGCAGAGTGCCGCCTCGTGCATGGTGAGGCCCGTTCCCGCCCTCAGCGCCTGTATCAGGTCCCCGCGAGCCGCCATAGCCCCCCGCTTAAGCCCCTCATCCCTTCCGCTCCTTTTTATAGCGCGTCCCGGAGCGGCGGCTATTCATTGCGGATATTTCCCGCACCGCATAGGACCTGGCAAATTTGCGCATGGCTTCCACGCATTGTTCTATGGGCATTTCTTTGATGGAGTAGACAATCGGAATAATTTCGTTGTCTGTCATACTTTCAATCATTTATGACCCCCGCATCCGTTTGCTACAGGTCCTGGACCCGCATAGCAAATGCCCCTGTTATTCGCTCGATTCGCAGAGCTTTGCCCGGTTATTCGCTTTACTAGCAGAGCATTGGCCCTGTTTTGGGCGGTTATTCGCTCTGTTCGCAGAGCTTTGCCCTTTTTATTCGCTTTACTAGCAGAGCAACGGGGCGGAGAAGTACAGGCTAAGTACCGGGTGCACCCGTGGTATATACCGCTAAGTGCCGGGCAAACCCGTGAGTTAGCCGCTGCCGGTATATACCCAAAACCGGCTGGATATACCGCCAAGTGCCGGGTAAACCCGTGAGTTACAGCGGCCGGATATACACCCTTTATCTTGCCTCCATGGGCCATTTGCTTTACTAGCAAAGCATTACACCTCATCAATCAGCGCTTTTCGCGTATTCCCGGGCAAAAGCGCGTAAAAAACCGCTTTTTCGCCCTTTTTCAGGAAATGATCGACCAATAACCGAGCCGGAGCCGCTTCGCTCATCGCAATCAAGTGAATAACCGCGCTCCGTAAAAATTTATTCCTGATGCCGGTCTGGTAATCAGCGGATTCCCGGCTTTCCTTTTCAGAAGCAGCAGCAGCCTCCGCCCCGGTGCCGGCGGAGGCTTTTCCCCTCCGGGGTTTGGTGATCTGCTTGTACACCGCCCCGATTGTCTTCTCCCCGCTCTGTACCGCTTTCAGCTCCTCTTCCGGCGCTTCCAGCAGAATCTTCCGTGCCTGGTATATCGTCGAGGGGCTCACCCCGATCCGCTCCGCAAGCTGCTCCGCGGCGCGCCCCGTCCCGTCCTTCTTCTTCCTCCCGTGAATCATCTGCGCCGCCTGCAGTATCTCCGAAGAAGTAAGATTGCGCCGTAATACCTGCCGCTCGAAGGTATAGAGCATCGCCTCTTCCATGTCGGCAAACTCCATCTCCGCCGCGGGTATCTCATCCAGCCCGAGCTCCTTCGCCGCGGCAAGCCGCGTGTGCCCGTCTACCAGAATATTCCGCCCTTTCCATATTACGACGGGCTGGCTCTTGTCGTAGCCGAATTTCTCGATCTTCTCTTTGATCTCAAGAAAGGTCTTGTTTTCGATCTTGAAAATCCGGGCTATCTCAGGCTCTATCACCACGTCAGCCACCCGCACGGGTTTCGCATAGTAGTTCCGCCCGGCGTTCCAGCCCGCCGTCTCAGGCGTCTCAAGCCGGGCCATCAGAAGACCCCCGGCGCTTCCAGGGCGCCTTCGAAAAAGCAGCCGGCCAGCTCCGCTATCGCATGGTACAGGGCCGGGTTGTATACCGCCCCCGGCGCATCTTTCATGCAGGTAAGACGTTTGTGGTAATCCACCACCAGGTGTATCTGCGCCGTCCAGGGCAGCCATGTCTCCACCGGCGTCAGGGGAAACCCTCCCTTCCGGTACAAATCGATAAAATCACTCTGCCGCCCGGAACGGGCCTCCTCGTAGCGCCGGTTGTAGCCGTTGATCAGGACGTACCAGCTTTTCAGGTCTTCCACATCCCTCGGCAGCACCTCGCTCATGAACATCGCCGCGTTGTAACTGAATAAATCCTTCAGTACCGGCGTTATGATGTAGTCCGCCGCGTGAAACGTGTTGAGCACAATGTTGTCGTAGGTCGGGTGGCAGTCGATGATCAGAATGTCGTACTTCCCGTAGAGGCCCGGAACCAGGCGCTTGAGCCGTTTCTCGCTCAGGGTCCTCATGTCGGCAAGGTAGGGCGTGGACGCTATCAGGTCCACCCCCGGCGTGTCGGTCGGCACGGCGAAGGAGCTCAGATCGTTGCCCTCATCGCTCAGCGCCGCCGCCAGATTCAGCTTCCGGGTCCGTTCCATCATCTCTTTGTTCAGAAAGTAAAAAGAGAGGCTGTTGTTCAGGTCGCTGTCGGCAAGCACTACCCGCTTGCCCGCGGCCGCGCAATACTTGGCCAGCAGGATGGCTATGTTCGTTTTTCCCACCCCGCCCTTGATGAATCCCAACGACACTACCGTCGTCTTCGCTTCCTTTTCCATTTGGCTTTCCTCCCACAAATGGCTTGTTTTCGGGAGAGCGGCCCTCTCCCGCCTCTTAGCGCTTGCTCACGAGCCTTCGCCGCGGCAGGCAGGCCTTTTCCCCGGCAAAACGCCGCTCGTTGTACCGCCTCACCCCGGCCAGATACTCCTCGTAGTCCCGCTGGTACGCCAGGGACTCATAGCCGGAGCGGTCTACCGGGCGCCGCTTCGCGTCTTCCAGCAGTTCCGTGTAGAACCGCCATTTCTCATCGTCACCGGCGCCGGAGAGCTTCTCGTCCAGATAGCGCTCCAACCGTTCCCGGGCCATGGCCGCTGCCGTCTTCACGGGGGGCTCCCCCCGGTTTGCAATGTGTTCGTTCATTGGGCTTTCCTCCGTAGGTTTGCCGGGGCAAGGCCCGGCCATAGACGCTAAAGGGATCGAACCTTTCCAGAGGGGCCGGTGGAGGAAAGCCACACGTGTGGTATGCCCCCGGCGCGCTGTGTCCTAGGCGGGCATTGCTGCACGCCGGGGAGGACATACCGACACCAAACCCCTCTAGCACTCCAGTGCTAGCGCCTGAATACTGGACTTTACAGTCTTTCCCGCCGCCGGGCCGGAACACCGTGCAAAGGGGCCGGTTACTTTTCCGGCGCCAGAGGCAGAACGGGTATGTTTGGTGGTTTGGTGACCCAGGTTACTGACCCAGGCTCACCCTAAGTGCTTGTCTGGTAACGACTTAGCGGTTAGCGTCGCCCCCGCATTGGGGGTAGCCGGAGACCCCGGACCCGGCAAGGCCGCAGGGCTTGACGGGGAGGAGGCTCCGGCGCAGGGGGCTTGGCCCCCTCCTCACTTATCCTTTATTCTTGTAGCCCTTATCCTTTTCCGCGTATGCGGGCAGGTGAGAGGTGAGGAGGGCTTTGTGAATCAGTCGGCGCTGTTTACCGATTTTTATTCCCTGACCATGGCCCACGGGTACTGGAAGACGGGGATGGACCGCCGGGCGGTGTTTGAGGTTTTTTTCCGCCGCAATCCTTTTGACGGGGGCTTTTCGATTTTTGCCGGGCTGGAACCGCTTTTGGCGCGGATCGGGGCCTTCGCTTTTTCCCCGGAGGACATTGCCTTTCTTGCGGGCCGGGGGATTTTCGAGGCGGGCTTTCTGGATTATCTGCGGGATTTCCGTTTCCGGGGCTCGCTCTGGGCCATGGACGAGGGGCGGGTGGTGTTTCCGCAGGAGCCGCTGATCCGTATGGACGGGGGGCTTATCGAGTGCCAGATTCTGGAGGGCTTGATTCTCAATCAGATCAACTTTTCCAGCCTTATCGCCACAAAGACGGCCCGGGTCTGGCTGGCTTCGGGGAAGGGCTCGGTGATGGAGTTCGGGCTGCGCCGGGCCCAGGGGCTGGACGGGGCCATGAGCGCCTCCCGCGCTGCCTATATAGGCGGGGCCTTCGGTACGAGTAATGTGCTGGCCGGGAAGGAGTACGGTATCCCCGTGCTGGGCACCATGGCCCATTCCTGGGTGATGTCCTTTCCCCGGGAAGAAGACGCCTTCAGGACCTACGCGGATATTTTTCCCGGCAATCCGGTTTTTCTGATCGATACGGTGGATACGCTGAAGAGCGGGGTTCCCAGCGCGGTAAAGGTGGGGAAGGAGCTGGCCGAGCGGGGGATCAATTTCGGGGTGCGCCTGGATTCAGGGGATATAGACTATCTTTCCCGTGAGGTGAGGCGGCGGCTGGACGAAGCGGGGCTTCCCAGGGCTACGATTTCCGTGTCCAACGATCTGGACGAGAACATTATCCACACGCTGCACGAGGCGGGGGCGCCGATCAATTCCTGGGGGGTGGGGACCCGCATGGTTACCGGCGGGAACGACGCCGCCTTTACGGGGGTCTACAAGCTTACCGCCAAGGAGGCGGAGGACGGGACGCTGGTCCCTACCATCAAGTTTTCCGACAATCCCGAAAAGACCACCACGCCGGGGGTGAAGCAGGTGTGGCGGATCAGGGACGGGGAGGGCATGACCGTGGCGGATCTGCTGACTCTGGACGAGGAGGAGGAGCCGGCGAAGGGGCGGGCCTACACGCTGTGGCATACGTCGGCGGATTACCGGCATTTTTACCACACCCTGGAGGCCGGCGCGGAGGCGCTGCTCAAGCCCCGGATCAGGGGCGGGGAACCGGCGGGGGAAGCGCCTGATCTGGAGAAGATCCGCGCCGTTACGCAGGCCGATCTTGAGATTTTCGACGGGAGCTACAAGCGGATCATGAATCCCCACACCTACAAGGTGTCCATTACGCCGAAGCTCCGCGACCTGAAGCTCGGTCTTATCAAGCGCTTCCTGGGGGACCTTTAACCATGAGATAAATAAGAAATAATAAATAAGAGATAATAGATAAGAAGGAGGAGTTATAAGAGAGAGAAGATCAACCACGGACGGCACTGACCTCACGGACTTTTTGTTCGACATTCTTCCCTTTGTGTTCTTCGTGTCCTTTGTGGTTAAATTCTTTATCCGAACCGGAATGGAGCAAGGAGTTGTTATGGAGGCTGAGGGGATGGACGCTGCGGTATGGGTTAGTTTTCCTTCCGGCGAAAGGCGGCGGGCGGCCCTGGGGACGGTGATTGAGAGTCTCGCTGACGGGATGGGGCCCCTGGAAGGCCCGCTGGTGGCGGTGAAGGTCAGCAACGAGCTGCTCCCCCTCTCCGCCCGGATCGAGATAGACGCGGCGCTGGAGCCGGTAACGATAGCGCAGAGCGAGGGGGTGATGATCTACCGCCGCTCCCTGGCCTTCCTCCTGGCCATGGCCGCCCGGGATGTGTTTCCCGGCAAAAACCTCGTGGTGGGGCACTCCCTGGGCAACAGCTACTACTACACCCTCGGGCGGGGGGAGGACAGCGGGCCGGAGCAGACGCCGGAAGCGGAAACGGCATGGGAGGCGGAGCGGGAACCGGCGCTGGGGGAGGCCGACGTGGGGCGCCTTGAGCGGCGTATGCGGGAAATTGCCGCCGAAGACAGGCCGATCAGCGCCGGCTACCTGGCCTACGCGGAGGCGGCGGGCATCTTTGAGCGGAGCGGCCAGCGGGACACGCTGCTCCTGCTGGAACGGCGCAACGGGGCCAAGGTGCGGGTGAACCGCTGCGGGGACTACGTGAATCTCTACGTGGAGCCCCTGGCGCCCCGCACGGGGATTCTTGCGGCCTTCGCCCTCATGCCCTACCGGGAGGGCTTCCTGCTGCGCTTCCCCGGCCGGGGGCTGGAGATGGAGCCCTTTACGGACAGCCCCCGGATCTTCGAGGTCTACCGGGAGTACAAGAAGTGGGGCCGCATCGTGGGCGTGCACTCGGCGGGGGACCTCAACCGGCTCGTGGCGGAGCGCAAGATCCGGGACTTTATCCGCATGGCCGAAGCTTTTCAGGCGCGGAAACTCTCCGATGTGGCGGCGCGGATCTACGAAAAGCGGCGCGACGTGAAGGCGGTGCTCATCGCCGGCCCCTCAAGCTCCGGGAAGACCACCACCGCCAAACGCCTCGCCGTGGAACTCATGGTCATGGGCATGGAGCCCATAGCGATCAGCCTGGACGACTACTATGTGGGCACGGCGCTCACCCCCCTGGACGAGGAGGGAAAGCCGGACTACGAGGCCCTGGAGGCCCTGGACATACCCTTTCTGAACGGCCAGCTGCTGGACCTCTTCCGGGGCCGGGAAGTTACCCTGCCGGCCTACGACTTCAAGACCGGGACGCGGCGCGAAGGCGGGGGCAGGACCCTCAGAATGGGGCGGCGCTCCGTACTGATCCTCGAAGGCATCCACGGCCTCAACGACAATCTGACGCCCGAAATCGAGCGGGCACTCAAGTTCAAACTCTACGTCTCCGCCCTGACCCAGCTCAACCTGGACGATCACAACCGCATCCCCACCAGCGACAACAGGCTGCTCCGCCGCATGGTCCGGGACTACCAGTTCCGGGGCGCGGGCGCGGTAAAAACCATACAGATGTGGCCCAACGTCCAGCGCGGCGAGTGGAAACATATCTTCACCCACCAGGACAGCGCGGACGCGGCCTTCAATTCGGCCCTGGACTACGAGCTGTCCGTGCTCAAATTCTACGCGGAGCCGCTGCTCCACACGGTCAAGCCCAACCAGAGCGAGTACACCGAGGCGTCCCGGCTCCTGGCCTTCCTGGAAAATTTCGCCCCCATCCCGCCCCAGTACGTCCCCGGCCAGAGCATACTGCGGGAATTTATCGGCGACAGCGATTTCAAATACTGAGGAAAATTAGGAATAGGGGCGCATCCCCGCTGCAAAAACCCGTGCCGGAAGAACCGGCTTGCGCGGGGAAAGCAGCGGGGACCGGGCTATCCGGGGCTCCGCTACCGCTCCGGACCCAGCGCGAAACGCCGGGTCTGCCCTTCGGGCACCCCTCCTATCAGCCCCTTCGGGTCTGGCAATTATAGGAAAACGGTATCAGGTACGGTTTCTACCAGTCTTCGAGCAGGTCGGAGTCTATAAACCTGTCGAACCCAATCGTTGAGGCGGCTTCCTCAATGGAAAACTTTGGCAGTTTGGAAATATCTGATTCTCCTGAAATGCCAAGCGCTTCAAATGTTAGACCGTTTGAATACCAATAAAAAGAATCGACTTCCATCATCAAATAATAGGAACCGGTTCCTGTCCAAACATTGCCACTGCCATAAGGCAGTTCTACTAACGCAATAGTAACTGAATTATTGTTAATTGTTCCAACACCAGCGGCAACCGCATCAACATCGTCAGGCGTACTGGAGACGATAAACTCAACTTCACCTGTCTTGCCAGTAAGACCGGTAATGGTTATCGTTTTCGGATCCGTGTTACTTGTTGTGCCGTTATCACAACCAACAGCCATCATGCCGACTACCAGCGTTAATGCCAGCACTCCCCCAAGTAAAAGCTTGCTTTTCTTCATGTCCAAAAACTCCTTGCGGTTTTTATGTCCCGCCGACAATTTTTTATGTTTAACCGCATAAGCGGGTAACACCATTTTTACGGTATCAGTGCCGATACCAACGGCCCCCATGAGCCCTTCTTACCTTCGTTCTCGATTTGCAGGCAAAGTACGCCGTCTTCCCGCTGTCCCCGAAGTTAAATTCGATGGGTCTTTTTTCCGTATGGTGAAGAAAGACTTGCGGAAGTCGCAGGGGTTTGCGGGAGGCGTTTCACCGGGGGCGGCTACCGGCGGCCTGTTTTTGCCCCCGAAGGGGGCGGTTTTGCCTAAGAATGAGAAAAACAGGGAAAAAAGCGGGAATTTACCTATTGGGTGCTTGACACGCCGTCTTTTACCTAAAGTATAATGTGAGCCGTGAGCCGTGGCGGGAAGTCTGCGTTTATGCCTGTTCTTGTCCTAAGCATGAGAATATAGTAGCAATTACGGAAAATTAGTCAATAGCCTGTGAAAAAACGAAACAAAGGCGCTCTTGGGGAGGGTTGCCCGCTAACCCTCTTCCTTTGTGTTCTTCGTGTCCTTTGTGGTTCTAAATCCTTATTCGTATTTGGCGGGCGCAGCCCGGCTTTCCCTTCGTGCGCCTTCGTGGTTAAATTCCCCGTTATTTTTGTGATAAGGTATCTGTTAATGAATTTGGACCTTTTTACGCTGCCGGCGACTGCGGGACGGAGGTAAGACGTGAGGACAGTTGATGCCGGGGCCATAAGCTCCGCCGTGGAGCGGGCCTGCGTTGAGGCGAACCGGCGGCTTCCCCCGGATGTGGAGGCGGCGCTGCGGAAATTCCGGGACGCTGAGCCCTGGCCCCCGGCCCGGGACGCGCTGGAGCGGATCATCGCCAACTTCGAGACCGCCGGGGAGCGGGCCCTGCCCATCTGCCAGGATACGGGGATGGCCTGCGTGTTTCTCGAAGTGGGCCGGGAGGTCCATATCGCGGGGGACCCCTACGCGGCGGTAAACGAGGGGGTGCGCCGGGGCTACACCGGGGGCTTTCTCCGGAGTTCCGTGGTGCTGGACCCCCTGGAACGGCGCAATTCCGGGGACAATACCCCGGCGCTGATCTACACGGACCTTGTGGAAGGCGACCGGATCAGGATCACCGTGGCCCCCAAGGGCTTCGGCAGCGAAAACAAGAGCCGCATAGCCATGCTGAAACCGGAGGAGGGCCTTGCCGGGGTGATTGACTTTGTGGTCTCCGTTGTGGAGGCGGCGGGGGCGGATCCCTGCCCGCCTATCGTGGCGGGGGTGGGCCTGGGGGGCAGCTTCGACCGGGCGGCGCTTCTGGCCAAACGGGCCCTGCTCCGCCCCCTGGGAAAACCCAACGCCGACCCCCGCTATGCCCGGCTCGAGGCGGAGCTGCTGGAGCGGATCAATGCGTTGGGCATAGGACCCCAGGGCTTCGGGGGCATGACCACCTGTCTGGGCGTGGCCGTGGAGACTTACGCCACCCACATTGCCGGCCTCCCCTGCGCGGTGAACATCAACTGCCACGCAAGCCGCCACGCCGGAGAGCTGATCTGATGCCCCCCGCCGCCGATCCGCGCCGCATAAGCCTGCCCCTGAGCCGGGAGGACGCCGCCTCCCTCAGCGCGGGCGACCGGGTCTATCTCAGCGGCGTGGTCTACACCGCCCGGGACGCCGCCCACCGGCGCTTCATGGAACTGCTCGACGCGGGGGCCGCCCTCCCCTTCCCCGTACAGGGCGCGTG